>JBDKJT010000122.1:0-41607 GCA_039796475.1 Bacteroidota bacterium
TTTTAATATACCGGCTGAAAGTTGCTCAAGTGCCAGCACTTTTCGTATTCGTTTAAACGACGGATATCCACCAAATAACTCATCGCCACCGATGCCTGATAGTACTGTTTTAAGGCCACTTTGGCGGGCATATTTACTAATAAACCAAGTATTGATACCATCGTAGCAGGGCAAATCCATCGACTGAATAATATCAGGCAGGTTGCTATGAAAATCCTGGTCGGTTATTAAAAAAGCATGATGATTGCATTGCAGTTTTTGCTGTAATAGCTGCTGGTATTTTTGCTCGGAATAAGCATGGTTTTTAAAATAAACCGACAACGTGTTTAACTGTTGTTGCTGACGTGCCGCTATGGCCGCAATGATGCCAGAATCTAACCCGCCGCTTAAAAAAACACCAATCGGCACATCGGCCACCAACTGCCTTTTTACCGCTTGCTGCAGTTGATACCTCACCAATTCAACAGCCTCGTTGCGGTTAGAAATTTTTTCGATAAAACGGCTCCTGTAAAAAGACTGTGTGGTGCAATTGCCTGTGGCAGTATTGTACACTAAATATTGGCCCTTGGGTAAGGGCATAACAGATTGCAGGGTGGTAACCGGCTCGGGCAAGTGGCCATAAGCCATTAAAAAAATGGGCCAACGGCTATCGGGTGTACTGTATTGATCGATTTGTTTAAATGCCCTTACCTCAGATGCAAAGGCAATACCCGTATGGCTGTGTGCATAGTAAAGTGGTTTTACACCTGCACCATCCCTTGCTAGTATCAACTGCTGCTGCTGGTTATCCCACAAGGCGAGGGCAAACATGCCATTAAATTTTTCGAAGGCCTGTACGCCCCATTGCTGGTAGGCAGCAATAATTACTTCGGTATCGCTGCTGGTGTTAAAAACTACGCCTTGCAGTTGCAACTGCTGCGCAAGCTGATGGTAATTATACAATTCACCATTATAAGTAATAGCCAACTGCCCGTTGTTGTACAGCATTGGCTGGTTAGCATCTGCACTTACATCAATTACAGAAAGCCGCCGGTGGCCAAGGGTTACCGTACCTGCAGGGTGCTGGTAAATACCTTCGTTATCGGGCCCACCATGCTTTAACAAAGTGCACATTTGCTGTACAATTTGCAATTGCTGGCTTGCAGGTATGGTTGAGCTAATTACTCCGGCTATTCGGCACATTCAACTGCTTAATTACGATTCAAAGGCATTGAAGGGATACAGTATTCAAGTGGGTGTAAAAGGGTGATGTGCTATTATATTGCTTCAAGATTTTTTTTATCAAACTGTGCATACAGGCATATGCCCATACTTTCAATTTTAACTTTTGCTTTGGTGCCAGTTACCTCAACCAACAGGCCACGATAATTCATTAAAACGCCCTGTTTTACCCTTACTTTGGCATTTACGGTAAGCTTGGCAGCATCCTCTATCTTAACATCAGCAAACTCATTTAAAAATTTTTTGATGGTGACTATTTCATCTTCTCTTATTTGAGCCGGTTTACCCAGCCAATACACAAAATTGAGTACACCGGTTATTTTTTTTAAATCCCACTTATGCTCCTCCGCTACTTTTACAAACACGTACGATTTAAATACGGGCTCCAGTACCATCTTTTTACGATCGCTCCATTGTTTGATTATTTTATTTAAAGGGCAATAATTTTCAATACCCTTTTCGTCGAGCAGGCGGGCTATTTTTTTTTCCCATCGGGGCTTGGTATATACTGCATACCAGTATGTTTTATTTTCGGCCATCACAAAGCTTCGCTAGTCCTCAGTCACATACAAACATGCAACGGAAGATGTACAATTGATTGATTTTTATAAAATAAAGACGGGGTGAGCCGCCTTAAAAGTTTTGTTACAGCAGGCTGGTGATTAGTCCCGGATATTGGTTTTAAATTTCTTCCAAAAACGCTTAAGCCTGCGAAAGATTGAATTGGCATTGTCATCTACTGCATAGCCATAACCGTAGCCATATCCGTAGCCGTAGCCATACCCATAACCGTAGCCATAGCCCCCATTAAAACTTCCAAAAGAGATGCCTCGTTTTTTAAGCCCGTTAAAAACCAGTGACATCTTTTTAAACTTCTTTTCGGCATTTAGCTCATTAATCATTTTTAAAAACACTTTGGGTGTTTTATCATGCCTAACAACATACAGTGTGATGTCTGCAAAATCTTTTAACAGCAGGGCATCGGTAACAGGGCCAATAGGTGCGGTATCGATAATTACATAATCAAATTCGTTTTTAATGCGCTGTATCATAGCTGTAAACTCAGGCTTGCCGATTAATTCTGTTGGGTTGGGCGGAATGGCGCCTGCCGATACCACAAACAAATTGGCAATGGTTGTTTCTTTTACAATTTCCTGAAAACTGGCTTTACCCACTAAAAAATTAGAGATACCGGGATCCCGGTTTACATTCATCAATTTACTTAGCTTAGGCTTACGTAAATCCATTTCCAGCAAGGCCACCCTTTTGCCGGTAAGGCAAAAACTGATGGCAAGATTAATGGCGATAAAGCTCTTTCCTTCGCTGGATACACTGGATGTTACCAGCAATACTTTATTGTCTTCATTCAAACCCAAAAAGGCAAGGTTGGTTCTTAACGAACGAAACTGCTCGGCAATTACAGTGCGCTTGCCTTCGCCAATTACGATAGGGCTTTTGGTATTGGCCTGCACAATTTCGCCGGCAATGGGTACGGTGGTTTTGTCTTCTATATCAGCCCTGAAAAGTACCCGGCTTTTAAACTGCTCTTTTAACAACACCAAAAAAACTGCAGAGAGTAAGCCAATGATAAAGCCAGCCAAATAATAATCTTTGGCTACAGGCCTGATGGGGCCATACGAGGTGGCTTGCTCAATAATACGTAAGTCGGAGGAGGTAGAGGCAGAAGAAAGAGCGGTTTCCTCTCGTTTTTGAAGCAGGTAAGAGTAAATATTGTTTTTAATAGCCTGTTGCCTGCTTATTTCCAGTAAGCCTCTTTCTTTTTGTGGAATATCTTTTAGCAGGCTGCTGCTTTGTGCCACTCTTTTACCTACATCTGTGCGTACCGTTAGCAGGCTGCTGCGGATATTGGCAAGATTTTCGAGTATATCTGTTTTAATGCGCCTGATTTTTTCGTTGCTTAATTGCACCGCCTCACTAGCCTGGCCAGATATGGCACTGTTTTTTTCCAGCTCAAATTCTGCCTCGTACAATTGGTTGAGTAAGCTATTTAAAATGCCATCGTTTAGCAACCCTACTGCTGGCACTGTACCCGGCCGTTTGCCTTTGTTTACTACATAACTTTTTACATCGTTTAGCACATCCAGCTGCAAATCAACCTCTGCTATTTTATTATCCAGCTCCTGTACTTTTTGAAAATACACTTCGCCCTGTGCGCTAATGCTGTACAAGGCTTGCCGGCTTTTGTACGATTCGATATTTCTTTCTACACTATCCAATTGCTGAATCACAAAGCGTAAACGATCGTCTATAAAATTGAGCGTTTTTTTAGCAATCTCATTTTTGTCTTCAATACCCTCCAGGTTGTACACCTCAAAAAGTTTTGATAATATTTCCCTGGCTTTCCGGGCTTCGGGGCTTTCTAGTTTTACATCCAATACAGTAGATACATTAGATAAGGGGGTTACCCGTAAAGCACCTATAATTTCGGATGCTGCATTATCGAGTGGGCGTATTAATACAAAAAAGTTTTTACCTACTACCTCTGTGTTATAGGTGGTATTAATTTTTAACCGGTACCTTACGTTGTTTAACTGAACGGTGGAGTCAAACGGCACTTCCATATCGTTAATACTCACCCGTTTTGTCTTCCAGTCTATTTTAAAAAAATATTTAGCATAGGTAACGATGCTGTCTTTTTCAATTGCAACGAAATCTACAGGTGAGTTAGGGCCATACAATTCTTCAAGCTTTACTTTGCCCTGGTTGTACACGGTGGCATACAGGTTAAGCTGGCTTACCACCTCCTTCATCAAACCAGATGATTTTAATACCAGGATTTCATTGTCTACAATTTTTTTATCACTAAAAATATTCAAGGCATCCAGCACTTTAGAGTCGCCGCTGCCTTTATTAGGATCTTTTAATAACACTTTGGCCGTAGCTACATAAATGGGTATTTGCGATTTAAGGTACACATAAGCCACACTTAGTGCAATAGGAATGGTAAGGGCAAAAAGCGGCCAAAAAGGGAGGTACTTCTGCAACAGCTGAACAAACAGGTTGGTCTCCGTTTTTTCTTTAAAATTTGGTTGATCCATCATATAAAATAGCCCTTAAAACTAGTTTCTGAAAAATGTCTGGTAAATGATAAGTGCAGTAGTAATGCTTTGAAATACGATGGCCGTAACCTGTTGGTAACGCACTTTCTTATACTCCATCGCAGCCTTTTTTTCGTCTGGGTTTACCACTACTACGTCGTTGGGTTGCAAATAATACCAGGCTGAGGTAAACAGGCTGTGATCTTCCAGGTTGATGTGCTTAAACTCTTTAACGGTGGGTTCTTTTTCCCTAATTACCATCAGGCTATTTAACTGTGCTACCGGGGTTACATTACCGCTTTGGGCCAGCACATCAATTAAGCTAATACGTTCTGCAGGCATGTTTAACAGCTGAGGCTTACCCACTTCACCTATTACCGTAATAAAATGATTAGAGAACCCTACGGTAACCACAGGATCTTTAAGATAAGGTTGCAGCTTTTGTTCTAATTGTTTTTTCAACTCCGCCCTAGTAAGCCCTTCGGCCTGTAGTTTGCCCAAACGGTGCAAATGAATTGCCCCCTGCTCATCTACGGTAAAACCTTGAGGTGAGCCTGCACTTGCAGATACAATGTTTTTATTAAAAATATCATCTTCGGCCGGGTTAAGGCTTGATATATGTACAGACAGCACATCGCCTTTTTTTATTATTAACTCCTGGCTTTTAAAAGCATTGGTAATGGTGGTGTCGTTTTTTATACTTTTAAAATAATAGGCAGGCTGCGGCACAGAGCAAGAAAAAAACAGCGGGATAATAAAGCAGCATAATAAAATGCTTTTAACAAAATACGTCATGATTACTGCCGTGTAGTTGAAATAAATATTAACACAGCAGAAGGGATAATACATTAAATCCTTTACTGTGTTTTGTATATACCAGATAAATGTGCCGCAAAAAACAAAAGTGGGCCTGCAATCGGCCGCTTACTTACTTATTGCTATCCCAATCCACGGTTTTATTTTTCTTTCTAAAATCGTTTGCTTTTTTAAAGCCATATCCTACGCCTGCAGCTATTAGCAAACTAACGCCACCGTCTATAGGTGCATCAGGGTCACCTCCCGGATCTTCGGGATCGCCAAACTGTGCCTGGCAAAATTGTGGGCAGAGGTTGAATGATATCAGTAAAACTGACGCAATCACCAGGTTACTACATAATCTTTTCATCAATGTGGTTATTTATTTTTTGCGTAGTTCAAATATGTACAAAAATAGGGATAGTTGGCTAATTTTATTAACATCCTCCACACCGCTAACCTGCCAGTATCTCGTCTTGCAAAACTATTACTACAGAATGTATTATGCACTCAACAGTTTTACATACTATGTTGATAACTTATTACAGCCAAAACTATGTATTATCCATTTAAGCATAATTTTTAATTGGTTATTTAATAATATATAAATAAAGGTTTTGCAGTTTACCCAAACTTAAACTTCATAAAATGCTTTTATATGGCAATTATCTATAAATTTGACGATACTTATTTTTTACTCTTCAACAAAATCAGTGTGATGAAAAAATTTTACCTCGGTGCTTTTTTTTACTTCCTAAGTCTATCAGTTGCACAGGCACAACAGCCCTTTACAAAAGGCAACCTGGTAGTGTATAAAATAGGCAAAGGCACCAGCACCAACGATACCCTTACCAACGCAGGCACACCTGTAAATATTGATGAATATACCATTACGGGAAACTTTGTAAGATCGGTACCGATGCCTGTAGCCACGGCAGGCAACAATAAAAGACTGATTGGCTCAGGTACAGCCAACTCAGAGGGGCAGCTATCACTTTCCTCCGACAAAAAATTTTTATTACTAGCCGGCTATGATACCATACCCGATCCTGCAAGGGCCAATATTATTAATGCACCCAGTGCAATTGTAAACCGAAGCATAGCCGTAATTGGAGCCGATGGCTCTGTTGATGTAACCACTGCCCTGGCCGACGCTTATTCAGCTAATAATATTCGGGGAGTTGCCAGCACCAACGGCACCGATATATGGTTAGCGGGTACAGGCACTACCGGCACCAATGGTGTAAGATATACTACCAAAGGAGCTGCCAGTAGCAGTTTTGTAAGCTCTACAGTGGCCCCTACTGTTACCAACATAAGGGATGTAAATATTTTTAATAACCAATTGTATATTACTACAGGCAGTGGTGCTTTTAAAGCCATCTCCACCGTAGGCACAGGCACACCAGCCGATACCGGGCAAATAGTAACCGTATTAAATGGCATGCCCAATACCACTGCCAATGGCCCCGACCCCTATGCATTTGATATTAAACCAGGCACGGGCGATGTTGCCTATGTGGCCGATGCAAGGAGCAAAAGCAATGGTGGCGGTGTACAAAAGTGGGTATTGTCTGCCGGTACCTGGTCGCTGGCTTATACACTCGACTCTAACCTTACCACTGGACTCAGAAACCTGGTGGTAGACTGGAGCGGTAACACCCCGGTTATTTATGCCACTACCGGCGAATCGTACATGAAAAATATGCCCGGCAATAAAATAGTGTCGGTAGCAGATGCCGACTCGGTAAGCGCTTTTACAGTATTGGCCACAGCAGATGTAAACTATATGTTCAGGGGTATTGAGTTTGCACCCGAAGTATCTGTAACAGCTACTACTTATACTTTCACTGGTAATGGCAATTGGAATGAAGCATCGAACTGGTCTAACAATACCATTCCTCCATCGCCACTGCCAGCAAACAGTGCGATTGTAATTGACCATGCAGCAGGTGGACAATGTGTACTAAACGTACCTCAAACCTTATCACAGGGGTCAACCATTACGGTAAACGCTGGAAAAAATATGGTGGTGCAGGGCGCTATCACCATCCAATAACTATTTGTCGATCATAATTAAATAAAGACCGTTAAAATAAAACGGTCTTTTATTTTTTTACAAAGGCATTATTCTTGCACATTAAAAAAATGATTGGGGCAGTGATTGCCATTTATTTTATAAAAAAATTAAAAAAGCTTATTTATGAAAAAGTTATTATCAGGGGCTGTGATAGCCTTGTTATTTGCCTCATTAAACGTACAAGCCCAGGATGCAGATAAAAGTAAAAGGCCCAGCCCGCCTGCTACTACTGCCGCCACACTTAGCAGCGGCGCTTTGGTAACCATTAGCTATAGCCAGCCATCTGTTAAAGGCCGCACAATTGGTAAAGATCTTGAACCCATGGCAGGCCAAGTATGGAGAACAGGCGCTAATGAAGCCACTGTTTTTGAAACCAATAAAAACATAACAGTAAATGGCAGCGCATTGCCTGCTGGCAAGTACGCTTTTTTTACAATTGCCAATGGTAATGAGTGGACGTTGATTTTTAATAAAAAATGGAACCAGTGGGGTGCCTATAATTACAAAGAAGCAGACGATGCCTTAAGAGTAAAAACCAATGCCACAAGTGGTAATGCTGCAACTGAAAAATTTACCATTACGCTTACCGATGCCGGTAAAGGCCAGCTACTTTGGGGCGATGTGATGGTACCATTTACATTGCAATAATTGATTTTACCAGATAAAAGCCTGCCTGGTAAAGGGCAGGCTTTTTGTTTATATCTTTGCCCAATGGGCGAATTTTCGATGCAGGATGCAATACAGCAATTTTTAAAGCAAAGCAGGCTTAAAAGTGGCATACAGGCCCTGCAAATTGAAGAAATATGGGAGTCGGTAATGGGTAAAACGATTGCTAAATACACCGATAAAATCCAGATAATTCAGCACACGCTGTTTATTACCACACAAGTGGCGCCATTAAAAAATGAGTTGCTTTACCAAAAAGAAAAAATTATCGACCGGGTTAACGAGGCTTTGGGCGAAAAAGTAATAAGGGAAGTGGTGATTAAATAAGCCTGATACCCTTTTGTACAGTGTTTCGCAGGTATTAGCAGAAATTGTACATTTACATACCGCATGCACCGCCGCCTCATACATACCACCCTTTCCGTAACATTATTTATTGCCGGCTTATTATGCCTACCTGCCACTACTGCTGCACAGGTTAAAGACACCATTACCACTTTTGCAATTATTTACAATGGAGATACCATTGAAGCCAAAACATTGCAAACAGTGCCTGTTTACCGCAGGCTAAGCGCCGCACAAAGTCGTGCCAGGGCCGAGTGGACAAGATTGCGTAATGCCATCTACATTACTTATCCTTATGCCAAACGAGCCAGTGCCGTAATGAATAGTATTAATAAACAATTGGCCAATATCCCTGATAAGCAAAATCGAAAAAAGATTATCCTCTCTAAAGAAAAAGAATTACGCAAAGAGTTTGCCGAGCCATTGATGAACCTGTCTGTATACCAGGGCAGGGTTTTAATGAAACTTATTTTTAGAGAAACAGGCAACAACTGTTACGAAATAATAAAAGAATACAAAGGGGGTATTACAGCCCGGTTTTATCAAACTATTGCATTCTTTTTAGGCAGCAGCCTTAAGCAACAATACGATAAGGATGGCGCCGAGGCTGAAATGGAAAAAATTGTACAAGAGGTAGAACGTATGTACGGATACCGCAGCTAAACAGTTAATATTTCAATAATAAACGATTGCAGAACTGATTGTTATCATTTCAACTTCAATATTGGCTACCGAAGGCCTATCTTTGCGCCCAGTAAAAAAACACTGGTTGTATATTTGGCGTACAAAACATTGAAAGACACTCTCCCTAATAAAATGAAACTTGATTTACTGGCATTTGCTGTACACCCCGACGATGCAGAATTATCCTGCAGCGGCGTATTGCTCAGCGAAAAATTGAAAGGTAAAAAAACGGGTATTGTAGATTTAACACAAGGAGAACTAGGCACCCGTGGCACCGCAGAAACCCGAAAACAAGAGGCTGCCGCATCTGCTGCTATTTTACAGTTGGATGTAAGGGTAAACCTTGGTATGGCCGATGGTTTTTTTAAAAATGATGAAACAAACCAACGCAAAATAATTACAGCACTAAGAACATATCAGCCAGAAATTATTTTGTGTAATGCCCCTGAAGACCGCCACCCCGATCATGGCAGAAGCAGCCAACTGTTAGAAGATGCTGCTTTTTTAGCTGGCTTGCGTAAAATTGAAACTTTTGATGAGCAAGGAAACTTGCAGCAAATATGGCGGCCTAAATATGTATTTAATTATATACAAGACAGGTACCTTCAACCCGATTTTGTGATAGACATCAGCCATGTGATGGATAAAAAAATTGAAGCAATACAAGCTTTTAGTACTCAGTTTTTTAGCCAGGCAGCAGATAATGAGGAGCCGCAAACCTATATATCTACCCCCGACTTTTTAGATAGCGTGATATACAGGAGTAAGATGATGGGCAAAATGATTGGCGTAAAATACGGCGAAGGATTTATCAGCAAAAAAATGATTGGCTTTAACAGTTTTGATGCACTGATAAAAAATATCACCTGAATTATTTAACAAGATTAGCATTTATAACAAACAACGATTATTTTTCTATTTTAAAATATTTTACATGGCTACACCCAAATTTTTACAAAACTCCAATACTTTTCACCAGGAACTTAAAAAGCGGGTGAACCAGTATTTTGACGAACGTAAAAAATCATCAACAGGCAACTTTAATTTATTTTTTAAAGCGGTATTCTTTTTTAGCAGCTACGTATTTTTATACATACACCTGGTGTACTTTACCCCTGCCACCTGGATAGCCATTATTGAGTGTATATTACTAGGATGCTTTACCGCCGCTATTGGCTTTAATGTAATGCATGATGGTGGCCACGGCAGCTTTAGCAAAAGCAAAACCGTTAACAAACTGGCAGCCGTATCGGCCAATTTTGTTGGGGTAAGCCATATTATGTGGAGCATGAAACACAATATCATTCACCATACTTATACCAATATTGATGGCGTAGATGATGATATTGAAATAAAACCCTACCTGCGTATGTGCAGCACCCAAAAGTGGCGCAAAATACACCGCTTTCAACATTATTATGTGTGGTTTTTGTACACCCTGCTTCACCTTATTTGGGTGTTTTTAACGGACTATCAAAAGTATTTTAAAAAGAAGATTGGCACCGTGCCCATTAAAAAAATGAGTGCTGGTGAGCACCTGGCATTTTGGGGCGCCAAGGTTGGATACTTGCTGATGTTTGTAATTATTCCTATTTACATGGTGGGTTTTGCCAAATGGATTACAGGCTTTTTAATTGCCAGTATTGTTACCGGCTTTATCATTAGCATTGTATTTCAGCTGGCCCATACAGTAGAGGAAACAGCTTTTCCGATGCCAGATGCAGATACCAATAAAATTGAAAACGAATGGGCTATACACCAGGTGCAAACCACGGCTAATTTTGCTACCAAAAACAAATTAATCTCCTGGTTAGTGGGCGGTTTAAATTTTCAGATAGAGCACCACTTGTTTCCTAAAGTATCGCATGTGCATTATCCTGCTATTAGTAAAATAATTAAGCAAACCTGCGAAGATTTTAATATCCGGTACATTGAGTACCCCCGTATGCGTAGTGCCATTGCATCGCATGCTGCTTTTTTAAGAAAAATGGGCAGGGTAGCCTAACCGCTCTATAAAATATTAAATCGTGTACAAAGATGCCCGGCCTTGCCGGGCATCTTTGTACACCTATCTTATTTAGCAACGCTACATTACAAGCTGCTTTGCCTTTAATAACTTGCTGTAAATTTATCGGTGCAAGCATACTACACTATTATTCATCATCAAAAATATGGTATGGACTTATTACCCACCTGGCATAGCAAACATAAAGAAACCCTAAAATGGAGCGACCGGATAGCAGATGCCATTGCCTTTGGAATGGGCTCCTGGACTTTTATTATCTGGCAAACAATTTTTGTAATTATTTGGATGACCTTAAATGTTATTGGATTGGTGCAACACTGGGATGCCTACCCATTTATACTACTAAACCTGATTTTTTCTACACAGGCCGCCTATGCAGCTCCTATTATCATGATGTCGCAAAACAGGCAAAACGAAAGAGACAGGGTGCAGGCACAAGAGGATTATATCACCAACCGGGAGGCCAAAAAAGAAATTGAAGCGCTGCAATTACAACTGCATAAACTGGAGACCCAAAAACTGGATAAGCTGATACAAATGATGGAAGAAATAAAAGCCGATCGTAAATAGCCCTTTATTAGTAACGGCTAAAAGTGGCGGCAATAAACAAACCTGCTATTGCAAAGCCTGTAATTATAAGTGCTATAATGGCAATTACACCTGCCAATTTAAAATACAGTTTTAAATGCTGGCAGGCATTTTCCAGTTCACCTGGATTGGAAAGATTGATGGCTTGTGTTATTTTTTTGGAATAACGAAAAAGTTGCAAACAGGTAAAAAACAGCATGCTGGCCCCGGCTATATACAACAGCGCCATTACGCCACCCTGTGTAACCCTGCTGCTGCGTAACGCATAATTACCACCCAGCCCCGACACGGCAAACCCTGCCACCAAACCGGCAATGGCTATACAACCACTATATATAAAACCCAGCACCGATAAAAATTTGGCCCAACCTGCTGTTTCGCTTAAATGGCCAATGGCCGCTTCGTTTAGCTGAATACCGTTGTTTAATAAATTATTTTCGGATGTCATTGCGGATACATTTTGCACCATGAATATCCAGCAAAAAAGGCAATAAAAAAAGCAATCATGTAACGATGATTGCTTTTTTTACTATTGCCATTATATTTTAATAAGCACGGGCAAATAATACCCGTTGCGTACTTGGGTTGCCTGTTAATACACAAAGGCCGTTTTGTTGTGCATTATCAAGCGGTATACAACGGATAGTGGCCTTTGTAAGCTCTTTAATTTTTTCTTCCGTTTCGGCCGTACCGTCCCAATGAGCGGCAATAAAACCTGTTTTGGTATCCAGCAGTTGTACAAATTCATCCCAACTGTTGGCAGGGGTAATATGCTCCTCTCTAAATGCCAGGGCTTTATTAAAAATAGCTGCCTGTATATCGTCCAGCAGTTGTATAATTTGGCCGCTTAATCCATCCATACTGTAGTTGCTTTTTTCTTTGGTGTCCCGGCGGGCTACTTCTACCATATTATTGGCTAAATCCCTTGCGCCAACGGCAATGCGTACCGGCACGCCTTTCATTTCGTATTCGGCAAATTTCCAGCCGGGCCGGGCGCTGTCATCATCATCGTATTTAACTTTTATGCCAGCTGCTTTTAATTCTTTTACCAGCTGCTGCACTTTTTCGTCAATCATATTTTTTTGCTCCTCTCCTTTGTAGATGGGCACTATTACTACCTGTATAGGTGCCAACCTTGGCGGCAGCACCAGGCCATCGTCATCGCTGTGTGCCATTACCAGGCCGCCAATTAAACGGGTGCTTACACCCCAACTAGTGGCCCACACATAATCCAGCTTATTTTCTTTATCGGTAAACTTAACATCAAAGGCTTTGGCAAAATTTTGCCCTAAAAAATGCGAAGTACCTGCCTGCAGTGCTTTACCATCCTGCATTAAAGCCTCAATACAATAGGTATCTACAGCACCTGCAAAGCGCTCGTTAGGAGTTTTTACACCTTTTACCACGGGCAGGGCCATGTATTGCTCCGCAAAATCGGCATACACTTTAAGCATTTGTACCGTTTCCGCTTCTGCCTCGGCTTGTGTGGCATGGGCAGTATGCCCCTCTTGCCATAAAAACTCGGTAGTGCGTAAAAACAGGCGGGTACGCATCTCCCACCTTACCACATTGGCCCATTGATTGATTAAGATGGGCAAATCCCGGTAAGATTGTATCCATCCCTTATAGGTATTCCATATAATGGCTTCGCTGGTAGGCCGTACCACCAACTCTTCTTCCAGTTTAGCTTCGGGGTCTACCATTAGTTTACCCTTAGCAGCAGGATCGGTTTTTAAACGGTAATGCGTTACAATAGCACATTCTTTGGCAAAACCCTCTGCATTTTTTTCTTCGGCCTCAAACAAACTTTTGGGTACAAAAAGCGGGAAATAAGCATTTTGATGACCCGTTTCTTTAAACATCTTATCCAACTGTGCCTGTATATTTTCCCAGAGGGCAAAACCATAGGGCTTTATCACCATACAACCCCGTACGGCACTGTAATCGGCCAGCCCGGCTTTTATAATAAGATCATTATACCATTGCGAATAATCTTGCGATCTGCTTGTTATTTCTTTACTCATGAATACTGCTGTTTTTTATTGCTGCCAAAAGGCTGGCAAAAGTATTTTAATTGTTTGATTTGTAAAATTTTATCCTGCGGGGGTTTTAGCACTTATTTAACTAGATAAATATAAACTTTGCAGGGTGATGGCAAAGTATTTGACCTTGTGTATGCAAGGCCTTAATAACACAAAAGTAGTAACTTCATTTTTAAATCACCCTAAACTAAATAGTCATGAACAGTAAACTTTTACTTGCTGGTATTGTACTGGTAACATTTGCCAGTTGTACATCTGCTTATAAATCTGGTCAAACGCCGGATGATGTTTATTACTCTCCTGTACGTTTATATAAAGAAGATAAAAAACAAGATGAGGACCGTAAAGAAGAATTGCGTGACTACAGCTCAGACGACCGGCAGATACGCCTAGGTATTAACAACCGCCGCTGGAGATCGATTGATTACGACATTAGCTATAACCCATACCTGTATGGCTACAATTATGGCTATTATTATAACCCCTACTATTGCCAGTTTCCGGTATACAATACCATTATTGCCACACCGGCCAATCCAAAAATTACCACTCCACGCACTACCAGTCTTGCTGGCTATAATACCCCGTACAACAATACCAATGTAGCGGTAAATCCAAAAACGGGTTATGTAAACCCCATCGCCCCGGTACGTACGTATCAAAACGGTGGCAGCAGGCTGGGCAATACCCTTGGCAAGGTGTTAAATACGGCTACCAACAGCAGCCAGTATAACAACAGCAACCAATCAACTAACAGCAATAACAATTCATCTAACCGCACCTACTCGCCTTCATCCTCAGGCACCAAAAGCAGCTCCTCAGGCAGCAGCTCATCGGGCGGAGGCAGTGTGAGCAGACCCACCCGTAGCGGCAAAGGATAATTGCCTTTTACCTGTTTACCATACCATTATTTAAGCCCCGGCTTAGCTACCATACTTATACAGTATGGCCTGCCATTGGCTTATTGTAAAAAACCATTAAACGCAAGTACATGAAAAAATATATACTCTTTATACTGCTTGGCAGCAGCCTGAGCGCCCTGGCACAAATACCTGAGGATGTGCTTAAATACAGCTACTATCCGCAAAGCGGCACAGCCCGTACCCTTGCCATTGGCGGTGCCATGGGATCGTTGGGTGGTGATATTACCGCTGCCTACGTAAACCCCGCCGGGCTGGGTAATTACAAAACCGGCGAATTTGTATTTACCCCCAGCTATTTTTTAAACAACAACAAAAGCAACTTTAGAGACAGCAAAACGGTAGCCAAAGACAATTTTTTAAAACTGGGCAATATCGGTTTTGTATTTGGCGCCAGCGATAATAACAACCCCCGCAACAGCCAGGCTTTTAGCATATCGGTAGCGCAAACAGCCAATTTTAGCAATACCATCCGTTACCAAGGGTACAACAATTACAGCTCGGGCAGCGAAGTATGGGCCGAAGAGGCCAGCCGCAGCGGCCTGGATTTTGATGGCATACTGGCCAGCCCGGCTTATGCGTATGGCACCGCCCCCGCTACCTATACTTATTTGATAGACTCCTTTACCATTGGCAACAACCTGCTGGTAAAAGGTATGCCCGAGTTTGTATTGGCGCAGGGCAAGGCACTGCTGCAGCAAAAAGAAATTACCAGCAGCGGTGGCATGTACGAAATTGCTGCCGGCTATGCCCACAATAGCGGCGATAAACTGTTTATTGGCGGTAGTATTGGCATACCAATTATTGATTATAACAACAGCACCCGTTTTACCGAAACTGATACCTCGGCCGATGCTGCCAATAATTTTAACTACTATCAATATACCGATACCTACAGCACCACCGGTGCCGGTATTAACCTTAAACTGGGGCTTATTTACCGCCCACAGGAGCATATAAGGCTGGGTATTGCCGTACACACCCCTACTTATATGTTTGCCATGAAGGATAGCCGCAACAGTAACCTGTATGCCGATACCGAAAACTATAATGGCGTGGCTACGGCCAGCTCTACCCTGTTTACCAATGGCCAAAATGGTGAGAGCAAGTACACTATGATAACCCCCTGGAAGGTATTGGTAAGTGGCAGCTATGTATTTAGAGAAGTGGCGGATGTACGCCGGCAAAAAGGATTTATTACCGCCGATATTGAATATACCGGATACCGAAACAGCAGCTTTTACAGCGCCAATGAAGAGCCTACTGCCGACGAAAACGAGTATTACAAAGCACTTAACCAGGTAATAAAAGGCCAGTACAAGGGCAACTTTAATTTTAGGGTGGGTGGCGAGCTAAAGTTTAATATTATAATGGCCCGCCTGGGTTTTGCTTACTATACCAACCCCTATAAAGATAAAGCCCTGCAAGCAAGGCGTATGCTGCTAAGCGGTGGCCTTGGCTACCGCCACAAAGGCTTTTTTATAGATGTTACCTATGTGCATGCACTTAACAAAGAGGCTGACTTTGCCTACCGGCTGGCTGATAAGCAAAATACTTTTGCCAAAATAAACCAGCAGCTGGGTAATATTGCGGCTACGGTGGGTATAAAATTTTAATAACAGCAAACAACGGTTTTTCACCGGCGCCCCATACCAGGGCGCCGGTGTTATTACAGGCTTACTTTATAAATGCTGCAGGCGGCTATTAATTACATCCAGAAAATAATAATAATTTATAGCTGCTTTAATAGCAGGCGATTGCTAGTTTGCCAAAAACATTTATTTTGGGCATCTAAACCAATTGAATGACTGCACACGCCTGCCAAAACTGTGGCAATACTTATACTGAAAATTTTTGTAATTATTGTGGCCAAAAACATATACACCGCTACTCGGTAGGGCATGTGGCGCATGAGTTGCTGCATGTATTTACCCATGCTGATAAGGGCATTTTTGCGCTTGCGCTAAACCTGCTAAAAAAGCCGGGGCTGGTAGCGCTAGACCTGGTGGAAGGCCGGCGTAAAAAACATTTTAACCTTTTTCAGTACCTGCTGCTTATTGTGGGCTTTACCACGTTTTTAATTGTAAAAACCAATTTTGTAGAGCGCATGTTTACCAGCATGAATGGCTTAAACGAGGCAAAAATGGCGGGGCCCGTGGCGGTAATGCAGCATAAAATGGCCCTGCTGCTGCAGAAGTATAATAATATTTTGCAAATGGTATTGATACCGGTATTTGCTTTTTTTAGCTGGCTGTATATTGGGCGTAAAAAATACAATTATGCCGAAAATATTGTGCTGCATACTGCCAGCAGCGCACAAACCAATACCATTGCTATTGTAACCACCCTGCTTATTTTAGTAAGCCCCAGCAAAAATTATTTTACCAGTATTACTCTGTTATCGTTACTGATAGGGTTATGGTCGTTTGCCTTATGTTACCGGCAGTTTTATGGCCTTAGCTGGCTAAAAGCCATTGGATGGGCCATACTGGTGTATACCAGTACTTATGTTGTGCAGGTAGTACTAACGGCTGTTGGGGTGGTAGTATATATGCTGTTGCAGCATTAAGGGCGGGGTATTGGCGGCAGCAGTGACAGCACCTCATTTAACTCTGGTGAGCACCATTGCATATCCGCATCTTTACTAAACCAGGTAATTTGCCGTTTGGCATAATGGCGGGTATTTGTTTTAATATTTTCAACTGCCTGCTGCAAGGTTAGCTCCCCATCTATATACTCAAACAACTCCCGGTAGCCCACTGTTTGCAGGGCCGTCAGGTGGCGGCAGGGCAATAGCTGTTGCACTTCGGCCAGCAAGCCTTGTTGCATCATCTCCTCTACCCGCTGGTTGATACGTTGGTATAATACAGGGCGGGGCAATTGCAGGCCAATTTTTACAATAGTAAAAGGGCGTTGTTTTTTTTGTTGTGTTTGATAACTAAGGATAGATTGGCCGGTGCTTAATTTTACCTCCAGCGCCCTTAGCATGCGGCGTGGGTTTTGTATTTCGGCTGTATGGTAATAGGCGGCATCGTACAGTAGTACCTGCTGCTGCAGCCATTGCAGGCCATGGGTGGCGTATTGCTCATTTAATTGCTGGCGAACGGCAGGGTTGATGGCGGGCAATGCATCAATACCCTCGCAAAATGCCCTTGCATACAAGCCGGTGCCACCTACCAATATTGCCACGGGGCTTGTTTTAAAAATGGTTTGTACTGTTTGCAGGGCGTATTGCTCATACACAGCCGCATTTACGGTATCGTGTATGGAGTGAGAGCCGATAAAATAATGGGGTGCCTGTGCCAACTCGTATTGGGTAGGTGTGGCCACGCCAATATTTAATTGTTTGTAGCACTGCCGGCTATCAAAGGAGAGTATAGCCGTATTAAAATGCCTGGCAAGCTGTATGGCTATGGCGGTTTTGCCTACTGCTGTAGGGCCTGCAATTACAATACAAGTGGGCTGGTGCATGTGCTGGGCGGCTGTCTAAAAATCGTCTCCCCCTTCGTCGGTACTGCCTTCTTCATCATCGGCAGTAGTGGCGTTGCCATCTTCATCCTCTTCGCTAAAGCCATCCATGGCAGTAGGCGACAGATCGTACTTTTCTTCCATTTCGGCCAGGCGGCTATCTACCAGGCCCTTGGTGCCATATTGCGAGGGGGCTATACCTTCGCTGCGTACGCAGCCGGGATAGGTAAGCTTTTTATTTTCTTCTTTATCTACATTTATCAACTCTACCCTAAATGTCCAGAATTTATTAAAATCGTAAACGTAAATAAATTTTTGATTGGGGTCTTTTATTTCGGTGCCCATGCTGGTTTCGGCCATTATTAATGGCTCAGCCTTATAGGTTTTATCACTATAATTTTCAAGCGATATTTCCCGGCCTCTTACCCAGTTATCGTTGCTGCGGTAAAAAGTGGCTTTATGCTTGCTGTCAAACTCGTAGCTCTTCAATATACAGTGATGGAGGTCCAAAAATGTTTGTGTGTGACGTATTACCACATCCCTGTAAATGCTGTCGTCTTCTTCCCAATAAATCCTGAAACGTAAAATTGCCATATAACGAAAATAATAATTAACCCTAAGAAATGGATAAGCGAATGAAAGAAAGTTTTATACCACCGGTTTTGTAACGCCCAATTCGGTTGCTTTTTGCTGCATAAAATTAAAGGCTGCATGGTACTCGTTGGGTATTACCCCATCCAGTATAGCCTCCCTGATGGCATTTTTAATATCACCCACTGCCCTGCCCGGTGGCAGGCTAAAAGTTTGCATGATTAACTCACCGGATATGGGTGGCTGCCAGTTGCGTAATTGGTCTTTAGCTTCTACCTCCTGGCAGCGTTGCTGCACCAACTCAAAATTGTCTAAAAATCGTTTTACTTTTTGTTTGTTTTTGCTGGTAATATCTGCTTTGCACAACAGCATCAAAGCGTCAATATCTTCGGCAGCATCAAAAAGCAGGCGGCGGATGGCCGAGTCGGTAATATTATCTTTCGTAAGGCTGATGGGGCGTAAATGCAGCTCAACCAACTTACGTACCAGTTTCATTTTTTCGTTTTGAGGCAGTTTAAGGCGGGCAAATATTTTGGGTACCATACGGCCGCCCACTACCTCGTGGCCATGAAAGGTCCACCCGTGCCCGGCTTCAAATTTTTTGGTGGCGGGCTTACCTATATCGTGTAGTATGGCAGCCCAGCGAAGCCACAAATCGTTGGTATGGGCAGCAATATTATCCAGCACTTGCAGGGTATGATAAAAGTTATCTTTATGGCCTTTGCCATCAATATATTCGGCGCCAGCCAGCTCAACCATTTGAGGAAAAATAATTTTTAGCAAGCCGGTTTTATACAACAAGTCAAAGCCAGCAGAAGGTTTACTGCTTAGGATGATTTTATTGAGTTCGTCGGCAATTCTTTCGCCACTTACAATTTTTATACGATGGGCATTGGCGGCAATAGCCTCCAGGGTGGTGGGGTGTATATGGTAGTGTAGTTGTGCAGCAAACCGTATGGCCCTCATCATACGCAGTGGATCGTCGCTAAAAGTAGTGGCAGGCTCCAGCGGTGTTATGATAAGTTGATCGGTTATATGCTGCATCCCTTTAAAGGGATCTATCAGCGTGCCGTAATCTTTTTTATTTAGGCTAATGGCCATGGCATTGATGGTAAAATCACGCCTGTTTTGATCATCGGCCAATGTGCCCGCCTCTACCGCTGGCTTACGGCTGTGCTGGCTATAGCTTTCTTTACGGGCACCAACAAACTCAATTTCAAAAGGCTCATCATTATCCAGCAGCACTTTTATTTGTGCGGTGCCAAAATTTTTAAAAAAATTTACCTGCGGTGCCGGGCTAAATTTTTGTGCTACGGCTTCGGCCAGGGCAATACCATCACCAATACATACAATATCCATGTCTTTGGTGGGGCGGCCTATTATTTTATCCCGTACAAAACCACCAATAAGGTAGCAAGGCAGCTGCAGTGCCTGGGCGGCTGCCGCAATTTTATCCAGTATCGCTGTTTCTGTAGCCGAGCATTGAATGTCCATGGCCGCAAAAATACCTAATCGGTTGTATTTTAAGTATGGTAGCCGGCATATTATCGTTTTCTTTTACAAACAGTTATTTTCGTCCGGCACTATACTTGCCTTATAAGTAATTCATTATTTTTAACGCTTAACCCTACGGTAAGCTTGACATTTTGACCTTAAATCAAATACATGAATAAAGACTATTTTTTGCAAAGACCAGAAGAAGACATGGAGTTTATCCCTATAATTCCACTTAACGAAGATGAAAGCGGAGAGAACGAACTGCAAAGCATTCCAGCCGAAATACCCTTGTTGCCATTGCGTAATACAGTGCTGTTTCCCGGAGTGGTGATACCCATTACGGTGGGCAGAGATAAAAGTATTAAAGCCGTTACCGATGCTTACAAGGCTGACAAATTGATAGGCGTAATAGCGCAAAAAGACAGTACCATTGAGGAACCTGCCGTAAGTGATTTAGAAGAAATTGGCACTGTTGCTAAAATTGCCAAACTAATAAAAATGCCCGATGGCGGCACTACCATCATCATACAGGGCAAAAAACGTTTTAAGATAGACGAGATTACCACTGACGACCCTTATTTTAAAGCCAAAGTAACCCTGCTGCAAGAAGAGGTGCTTAAAGATGATGCAGATTTTGATGCCATGGTAAGCAGTATAAAAGACCTTGCTGCACAAATTGTGAGCATGAGCCCCAACCTGCCCAGCGAGGCGGCCATTATTTTAAAAAACATTGAAAACCCAGTTTTTTTAATCCATTTTGTAAGCAGCAACCTCAACAGCGATTTAAAAGATAAACAACGCCTGCTGGTGATTAACAGCATAAAAGCCCGGGCCGAGCTTTTATTAAGCCTGATGCATACAGAGCTGCAATACACCGAACTAAAAAATAAGGTAACCAATAAAACCCGGGCCGAACTGGATAAACAGCAAAGAGATTATTTTTTGCAGCAACAGATGAAGGCCATTAAAGAAGAACTGGGTGGCGATAATGTGGCAGAGGTAAAAGAGATGCAAAAAAAAGCGGATGGAAAAAAATGGACAACCGCTGCCCGTGAAATGTTCGACAAGGGCATCGAAAAACTGGAGCGGATGCATCCCAGCACACCCGATTACTCTGTAGTGTACAACCACCTTGACCTGCTGCTTGATCTGCCCTGGCAGGATTATACCGCAGACTCCTACGATTTAAAAAAAGCCCGTAAAATACTAGACCACGACCACTATGGTATGCACAAAATAAAAGAACGCATACTGGAGTACCTGGCCGTACTAAAATTAAAGGGCGATATGAAAAGCCCCATCCTTTGCTTTGTAGGCCCGCCCGGTATTGGCAAAACCAGCCTCGGCAAAAGCATTGCACATGCTGTTACCCGTAAGTATGTAAGGGTAAGCCTTGGTGGCCTGCACGACGAAAGCGAAATAAGAGGCCACCGTAAAACATATATTGGCGCTATGCCCGGCCGTATTATACAAAGCATCCGCAAAATAAAAAGCAGTAACCCGGTAATGATTTTGGATGAGATAGATAAGATAGGCGCCGACCACCGTGGCGACCCCTCCTCTGCCCTGCTGGAAGTACTGGACCCCGAGCAAAACAATACTTTTTACGATAACTACCTGGAGCTGGAGTACGACCTGAGCAAGGTACTTTTTATTGCCACCGCTAATAACATCAACGATATACAACCCGCCTTAAGAGACCGGCTTGAAATCATCGACCTTACCGGCTATGCCGTTGAAGAAAAAATAGAAATTGCCAAACGCCACTTGCTGCCCAAACAGCAAGAAGCACATGGACTAAAGGATGCCAAATTAAAAATAAGCGATAAGGTACTGCAGAAAATTATTGAAGATTATACCCGTGAAAGCGGTGTACGTGACCTTGACAGGCAGTTGGCTGGCATTATGCGTAACCTTGCCCTGCAATTTGCTACAAAGGGCAAAATGAAACAGGTATTGGCAGGCACCGATCTTGAAAAAATATTGGGCAAACCCCGATTTAGCAACGATTTGTATAAAGTAGCCAATATGCCGGGCGTGGCCGTTGGGCTGGCTTGGACCTATGTTGGCGGCGACATCCTGTTTATTGAAACCAGCCTTAGCGATGGCAAGGGCGAGTTACGGTTAACCGGCAACCTGGGTAATGTAATGAAGGAAAGTGCCAGCACCGCTTTTACATGGCTGCAGGTAAATGCCAAAAAACTGGACATTGACCCCGAGCTGTTTGGTAAAAAAAATGTACACATCCATATACCTGAGGGTGCTACTCCAAAAGATGGGCCTAGCGCAGGTATTACCCTTGTTACGGCTTTGGCAAGTGCATTTACGGGCCGCCGTATAAAGCCATACCTAGCCATGACGGGTGAAATTACCCTCCGTGGGCAGGTACTGCCAGTTGGCGGTATTAAAGAAAAAGTGCTGGCGGCCAAAAGAGCGGGCCTAAAAGAAATTGTAATGTGCTGGCAAAACGAAAAAGATGTAGTGGAAATTAACCCTGCTTATATCGGTGGTATAAAGTTTCATTACGTTAAAACAATGCAGCAGGTAATTGAGATTGCACTTTTATAAAATTTTTAGAAAAAAAATTATAATATATAAAACTATTGTATTTAATTTGTGTTATCATATAATCAACATCATTCATGTTGGTTGTTTTAAGGGTTAAAGAAATTCCCCCTGATTCTTCAGGGGGAATGTTTTTTTCAGGGCTTTACCTTTTTTTCAGGTTGTTTTTGTTTTCTTCTTTGCTTTATTTTCTTCTTCCGTCAACTCTTCTTTTGTTGCCTCGCCTAATATGATATTTCCAAAGTCGGATTTAATTTTTATAGACACATTTGCATTGCCTGTTTTACCCTCATATTGGTGATCGAATTTTGGGCCATGTTCATCTCCATCATCATCGCTGGTAAACTTAATACCCGACCTGTTTTTTAATTCTCCAAAACTGGTATGTATGCTGTATGCAGCGGCAAGGCCGGCTGCAGGCTTTAAGTTAAGGGTGGCGTAAGATGCTTTGGCATCAAGGCTGGTAAGGCTGTTATCAATTACTATTTTTACTGCAGAGCTAAACTCTACATTTAGCTTTACTGCACCAGATAATTTTCCGATAATGGCGGCAGAATATTTTATAACAGTAGTACCATTGTTTATTGAGGCTATATCTGCCGAGCCAAACTCTATCTCCAGCTTTTTTACATCGGCCAGGTGGCCTGCTTTTAACGAACCAAATTTGCTCACAATTTCTGTACTGCCTTTTAAATCGGGTACGGTTATCGCACCAAACTCGTTGGATAATTTTAAAGGGTTGCCTGCAGGCATATACACTACATAATCCACCTTCATACTCGATTTTTCGCCCTTTTTATTATTGATATTACCGATACTGGTTTTTATGGCAACCTCGCCACCCGACTGGCTGGCACTTACGGTAATACCATCAATAATTTTTTGAGCAACAGGCTCCATATTAGACGAAGCTTCAATTGCTACATCTACCTTTATTTCATTTTTATTCCAGGTATACAGCTCTACCTTTCCAAAAGAATTTTGGATATTTAGTTTATCACTTGCGCCTACGTTGTACGTTTTATTAAACGCTTTTGTTTTAACAAACTCGTATTTACTGGCACCCTGCTGGGCAAAACTGCTGGCCGTAATAGTAAGGCCAATTATACAGTTACTGATAATTGTTAGTTTTTTCATGACTGTTATTGTTTGATTGTTTAATTGTTTGTATCACTTGTAATTGTTGGTTTAACACCTCCAGTTGTAGTTGTAAATTTTGCACCATTGCTTGCAGCAGCAGCTCTTTATTAGGCGCCATTTGCAAATGCTTTTTTAAAATAGTATAGGTACTATCCAGCCGTTGTATATCGCTGGTAAATTTTTGGTATAATGCTGGCTGATCATGAGATAACTGTTTTAACTCCTGCTGTTTTAAAGCAATCAATTGTGCAAACTGGTTTACCTCTGGCAACGCATCGGGGTTTACTGTTGCAATATCAGGCATAGCACTGCTGTCTTTTACAATATCTGCGGCGGTATCTGTAGTTGGTAAATCATGGTTGCTTTTGTTAAACCATACGGTAAGCAACAATAGCAACAATACGGAGGCAGCGGCCAGCCATGCGGCTTTATGGGATATTGTAAATGGGTTGGTTTGTGGGGCGTTTATTTTTTTTTCGATTGTATCCCATACTTGAGTTGAAGGCAACGCCTCATCAAATAAATCCCTGTTATCCTTAATATATTTTTCCAGCCTGCTCATATTCTGAATTTAAAAATTGTATTAGTTTTTGCTTAGCCCTTAAATACTGGCTGCGTACGGTGGCATTGGCCACCTGCAATACCTGTGCTATTTCTTCGTAATCGTATCCTTCCAGCAAGTGTAGTGTTAATACGGTACGGTAGCCATCCGGCAGTTGCATAATTGATTTTTTTACAGCATTTACTTTTAATAAAATATCCTGCTCATCAAAAGCTGCTGTATCGGGTATTTGCTGCAAGGGCACTGTATCTGCATCAATCCATACCAACCGGCGTTTTTTTAACTGGTTGATGCTGCGGTTGATGCAAATCTGCTTTAACCAGCCGCCAAAACTGCTGCGATGTTCAAAAGCCGAAAGATTTTTAAACGCCTCTGCAAAACTTTCCTGCAATACATCTTCTGCCTCCTGCACATTGTTTAATATACGCAGGCAGGTATTGTACATGGCTTTTGCATAGCATTGGTACAATTGCTTGTAGCCCTGTGCATCGCCAGCAAGGCATTGCTGCACTAGTTGTTTAATTTGTTCTGCTGAAGAATATTCCAAAACGACTATACTTTACATAAGAGACAAGCGAAGTAAAAAGATGTTGCATGCCTGTAATACTTTTTTGGGAAGCAACAAAACAGCCTGTTTTTTTTGAAAGGATAAAGGCCAAAAGGTATTACTTGCCCGAGCGAATACCGGGGTTGAGTGCTACTGATAAAACAAATAAAATACGGCTATCTTCTACCGCATCCTGTGCACTCATTTCTGTGGAAGCTGCATATTTTTCATCGGTACAATTTACACAGCCCAACAAAATATTTTCTCGTTTAAAATCTATTTCGCCGTTTTTTTCGGTTTTAATACTGCCCTCATTGATGGAGTTTCCGGCATAAAAAACAAAATCGGCTTTATTGCGTACCAACAACTCGTACAATGGCATGCCAGCATGCACACCACTTTTAAGCAACCAGTTGTTTTCGGCTATTACGCTTTCGTACCCTACCTGGCTTTTTAATTTTTGTTGGCCACCAAATAATATAGAGCGGATATTGGTTTTGTTCACCTCATCTTCCCAAATAAAAACGGCCTGCCGGTTGCTGTTGGGGAACAGTACTGAGCAGTTGGATATTTCATTGCCCGAAAAATAAAAAACATCTTTGGCTACATTTTGAGCACCAAAAAAATAGGCCAAATACTCGTGGCTATTAAATACCAGCAGGTCATCGGCATAGTAAATATCCTCTGGCCTTGGAAATTTTTTGCGGTATAATTCTATTGTATAAAAAGCCAGTGTATCCTCCTGTAGCTTTTTAAAAGTAGCCGTAACATCTTTATATTGATACAACAGTGGCTGGCCTGCAAACAAGGGCCCGGATTCGTTGCAATAAAATCCTTCATTTTTTAAAGTGGCACCAATTTGCCCGGCCTCTTCTGCCGAATTGGTTAAATAGGTGATGGTGAATGCCTCTTTATTTACCTGGCTGCGATACAGTTTTCGCACTACCGAATCGGGCAACTCATCTTTACGTTTTAACTCAGGCTTGTAGTTAAATATTTTTAAGAGTGTATCGCCGGCATTTTTTAACCCGCTGTAAAAAAATTTTTTCTTTGCCAGCTGGTTATCAAATTTTACAGGATCTGCACTAAGGTAGGCAAGCAAATTTTCGGCGGTTAGGCCCTGGCTTTTGCCTGTATAAAAAGCAGTGATTAAAATAAATAAGAGTACTAATTTCTTCATGGTACAATGCAGCCCGGGCTAAGGATTATCCTGATACAGCAAATATAACCCCGTCATTTTAAATTTACCCACCAGGGCGATGTAATTAATTTTATTTAACCTGTGGCATAAAAGCCTGTTGCGGCAGGGCTTGCTGTAAAAAATATTGCAAGCCTTTTTGCTTACCAGCATCCAGCCGGTAATGGATAGACCGGGTATAATAATTAAGCAGGTTGGCACCGGGATGTGGATAAGCTTTTACCACCTCTTCAATATGATTAAGCCCATATTCGCAGGCCAAATTAAATGCTGCTATAAAGTCAGGCGGCAGTGGCTTGTTGCTTATCCAGGCGGCAAATACAAAGGGCAAACCGGTGTGCTGTTGCCAGGCAAGGCCAAGATCGTAACAGTATTTATTTTTCTTTTTTTGGGCGAAGGCCCTGTCTCCAATAACCAATGCAGCCGTTGTACCACTTACCTGCTGCTCATAGCCCGGCTGGGCTGCCTGCAACGTTGGATTTACCTGCCAAAAATTAGCCAGCAGGTATTGGGTAAGCAGCACAGATGTACGGCTTTGATAGTCGAGTAAAACCTGTTGCACTTCGTTGATAGGCACATCGCTAAAAATACAAACTGTTTCTACCGCTCCATCACAAGCAATGCAATAGTCCGACACAATATAATATTCCTTCATCTGTGGCAGGATGGCTACAGGCACCAGCCCTACTTGTATTTGATTGTTGAGCAGGCTGGCTGCAATATTGCTGGGATAATCAATTACCAGCTCAAGCTCCTGCTGCATTAAGCCATTTTCAAAACCGTAAATAAGTGGTTTGGTATTAAGATAGCTTACAGCACCAGCAATAATTTTTTCGGGCACAATAACGGAGTTGGTAAATGGCAGCTGGGTATTAAAATTCATATAGCAAAGATAGGCAGGCCGCTGCTTTTTTAATGGGCACATGCTATCTTTGCCCCGTTTAAAAAAATTTATGGAACTATCTGCACTTACCGCTATTGGCCCGGTTGACGGCCGCTACCGCAATCAATTAGCCCACCTGGATGCCTATTTTAGCGAATATGCCCTTATCCGCTACCGCATATTGGTAGAGGTGGAATATTTTATTTACCTGGGCGAAAAAAAGTTTTTCAAACTAACTGCACCGGTAAAAAAACAATTGTTAAAAGCAGTAGACGAATTTTCGGTGGCGGATGCTCAGCAAATAAAAGACATTGAAAAAATCACCAATCATGATGTAAAGGCAGTAGAGTATTTTTTAAAAGAAAAGCTGGATACCGCTGGTGGCGCTGATTTAAAAGAATGGATACATTTTGGCCTAACCTCACAGGATATTAATAATACGGCCATCCCACTTAGCTGGAAACATGCAATAGAGCAAGAATACCTGCCGGCCCTGCTAAATCTTGCTGCAGCCATACAACAGCTGGCCGTAGATTTTAAAGACATACCCATGCTGGCTAAAACACATGGCCAACCAGCCTCTCCCACCCGGTTGGGCAAAGAGATGATGGTATTTGCAGAGCGGATAGAAAACCAGGTTCAGCTATTTAGTTATATACCGTTTACGGCCAAATTTGGTGGCGCCACCGGCAATTTTAATGCTCACCATATAGCCTACCCCAAATACAATTGGGTAAATTTTGCCAACAGTTTTACCGAAAACAAACTAGGCCTGCAACGCCAACAATACACTACGCAGATTGAACACTACGATGTATTGGCCGCACATTTTGATTCCATCAAAAGAATTAATACGATACTGATTGATTTTTGCCGGGATACCTGGGCTTATATCAGCATGGATTATTTTAAACAAAAAACAAAAAAAGGCGAAGTGGGCAGCAGTGCCATGCCTCATAAAGTAAACCCCATTGATTTTGAAAATGCAGAAGGCAACCTGGGTATCGCCAATGCATTGTTGGAGCACTTTTCGGCTAAGCTGCCTATATCGAGGCTGCAAAGAGACCTTACAGACTCTACCGTACTAAGAAATATTGGCTTACCGGTAGCGCATACCCTGCTGTCGATTAAATCGATTGAAAAAGGAATTGGCAAATTATTACTGAACGAAACTAAAATAAAAGAAGACCTTGATAATAATTGGGCGGTAGTGGCAGAAGCCATACAAACAGTGTTAAGAAGAGAAAATTATCCGCAACCATACGAGGCTTTAAAAGAGCTTACCCGTGGCAAAACCACCATCGATAAAAAAGCCATTCATGATTTTATTAAAACACTAAAGGTACCAGCTGCCATAAAAACAGAACTAAAAAACATTACCCCTTTTAATTATACTGGCTTGTAAACGCTGCAAACAAAAATTTTTAAAATAGCTAACCTGAAAAGGTTGGCTATTTTTTTATCGATCATACAGCTTTATTAGCTGCCACTGCCCTTGACAAACGATCGTTAATGGCCCGGCCAATGCCCTCATCCGGAAACACCGCTGCAACAATTACAGCGGCATCCAACTCATCTATCTTTCTTAATACGGCAAATAAATTTCGGGCTGCCTCCTGCAAATTACCCGAAGGAGATAATACAAACTGGTAAGGCGTTACCGCCCCCTGTACTGGTTTATCAAAACTGATAATGGCCATTTTGGGATGAGCATACTGTTTAACCAACTCGGTTAAATTGCCCATGTAAAGAGGTGTATGTGGGGCATAGTGCGATTTTAACCTGCCCGAAGTAGCCGGCTTGCTTTCGGTAGTATCGCTGGCCATTAAAACGGGTTGGCCTGTAACAGCTTGTATTTGCTCGGCACTAATGCCACCGCTACGGTAAAGCAGCACCTGTTGCTGTTGATTAAAACCAATAATGGTAGACTCAAGGCCCACCGCCGCAGCACCGCCGTCTAGTATATAAGGTATTTTACCCTGCAGGCTATTAAATACATGGCCGGCGGTGGTAGGGCTAATATAGCCAAAAGGATTGGCGCTGGGCGCCGCCAACGGAAAACTTAACTGCTGTAATAACTGCAACGTAAGCGGATGCGCCGGTACCCGTATAGCTACCCGGCTGCTGCCAGCCGTAACAAGGTCGGGGATGATGGCTTGCTTATCCAGTAAAAAAGTAAGCGGCCCCGGCATAAAGCGGGCTGCCAACTCATGCGCTATTGCCGGCACTTGTTGTACATATTGCAGGCAGTGTTGCCAGCTGGCGCAATGCACTATCAGTGGGTTAAAACTGGGCCGATTTTTTGCCTCAAAAATTTTTATTACCGCCTCATCATTAAGGGCATTGGCTGCCAGGCCATACACTGTTTCGGTGGGTATGGCTACCAATTCGCCCTCCTGCAAATATTGCCGGGCCAAAGCTATATCGGTACCTGCCGAGGTTTGCATCATGGCCGCAAAGATAAAAGCCCTGCTACATATTTTGCCCAACCCATTTTTTGCAATTAAAATAAACTGTTGGCAACGTTATGGTTGCTTCGGGTGTCATTAGTTAGCTTTGCAGCATTATATGAGTTACAAAAGAGTTATCAGCATCGTATTTTTTATAGTTATTGTTATTACAGTTAAGGCACAAACACCCTGTTCAAACCTGGGACAA
Organism: Bacteroidota bacterium; assembly: GCA_039796475.1. Lineage (GTDB taxonomy): Bacteria > Bacteroidota > Bacteroidia > Chitinophagales > Chitinophagaceae > Ferruginibacter. The sequence goes on from JBDKJT010000122.1 coordinate 29,536, forward strand.
ACACCCGGTTCGGCCTTTCCGGTATGTGGTACAGATACATTTTTCCAGGCTACCGTACCTGCCTGTGGTGGCAGGCAAGTACCTTCGCAGGGATGTAACGATTTTTTAACCGACATCAATCCCTACTGGTACCGGTTTACTTGTTTTGAATCGGGTAAACTGGGTTTTGTAATTACTCCTAATCAGCTAACTGACGATTACGACTGGCAGTTGTTTGATATCACCAATAAAAACCCGGATGATATTTATACAGATGTAGGCATGTTTGTAGCCTGCAACTGGTCTGGCGAACAGGGCATAACGGGTGCATCTGCCGCAGGCACCAGCTTAAGTGTTTGTGGCTCACAAGCCGGCGGACCATTCAGGCCATTGTTTAGCGCTATGCCCGATATTATTGCCGGGCATGAGTACATTTTGCTGGTAAGCCATTTTACGGTTACCTCCCAAAGTGGTTACAGCCTGGTATTTGGCGGCAATACGGGTGGTACTGCCAGTATTACCGATCCGCAAATACCCGCCATGTCGGGTGCCAGGGCCATTTGCGATGGAGAAAAGATGAGCGTTAAGCTCAACAAAAAAATGAGATGCAGCAGCCTTAATGCAGATGGCAGCGATTTTGTAATAACCCCCGCTTTTGCCAACATCATAAGCGCCGAGGGTGTAAATTGCTCAAATGGATTTGATATGGATTCTGTCGTCATCACTTTATCGGGGCCAGTGCCTCCCGGTAATTACACCGTAGCCATAAAAAGTGATGCAGCTGGTGTAAATTTATTGGATAATTGTGGCCGCAGTATTGCCGATGGGCAGTCGTTTCCGGTAACCGTTTTTCCACAAATACCTACGCCCATGGATAGCCTAACAAGGCCGGGCTGTGCCCCCACTACCCTTAACCTTGTATTTTCAAGGCCTATGCAATGTGCAAGTATTACCAGCACCGCCAACGAATTTACCATTACCGGGCCCGATGCGGTAACGGTTACAGGCATTGCCAACACTTGCACTAACGGCTTAAGCAATACCATTACCTTACAGTTAGCAAGTGCTATACAATTAGGCGGCACTTACCGGGTAACCATCAATAATGGTAGCGATGGCAATACTATTTTAAATGAATGCGGACAAGAAACCCTGCCCGGCAGCTTTGTAGATTTTGTGGTAGCGGATACGGTAGCTGCCTTTTTTAATGTTGCCATTGGATGGGGATGCTTGGCCGATACCATCGCATTTAGCCACGATGGCCGCAACCATGTAAACAGCTGGCAGTGGCAGTTTGATGATGGCCTTACCAGCCTTGCCAAAGATACCAGCCTTGTTTACCGGGTATTTGGCACCAAAAGCGCCACGCTTACCGTAAGCAATGGCACCTGCCAACACAGCTTTGCAATAAATAATATTTTACTGGATAATCAGCTGCAGGCAGATTTTGACGCCAGTACCGACCTCTGCCCCGGCGACCCCGCCACTTTTATCGACAAAAGCTTTAACCGGGTAGTAGGCTGGCAATGGGATTTTGGCAATGGCAATACCAGCACTGCACAACAGCCACCACTACAAGTGTATGCACCAGCCAATAACAACCGAAATGTTCCTGTAAGGCTAATCATTCAAAATGATATCGGCTGCAAGGATACTTTGGTAAAACTGGTAAACGTAGTAGCCAATTGTTATATAGCCGTACCCAAAGCATTTACCCCTAACAATGATGGGCTGAATGATTATTTGTACCCCACCAATGCATACAAAGCCAAAGACCTAAAGTTTGTGGTATATAACCGGGGTGGGCAAAAAATATTTGAAACCAGCAACTGGTTAAATCAATGGGATGGTACGTTTAAAGGCAATCCGCAAGACCCCGGCACGTATGTGTGGACGCTTACCTATACCCATACCGAAACGGGCGAAAAATTTAACCTGAAGGGTACCACCGTTTTAATAAGATAAGCTACAATGCCCCAATTATAAAAAGGGCATTGTAAGTTTGCAGCATCATTTAACCTATCACGATTATTGCCAACACCATGTCATTAGATTATAAAACCTATTTGCAGCTTGATAAAATACTGGATGCCCAACAACCCGAAACCAGCAAAGCAGGCAAGCAACCCGCCCACGAAGAGATGCTTTTTATCATCATTCATCAAACCTATGAGTTATGGTTTAAGCAGGTACAGTACGAAATAGATTCGATTTTGCACATCATGGGGCAGGATACAGTAAACGACAATAGCCCCGAGCTTTCTTATGTAGTACATCGCCTCAAACGCATTGTAATTATTTTAAAAACACTGGTTGCGCAGGTGGATGTTTTAGAAACGATGTCGCCGGTAGAATTTTTAAGCTTCAGGGATGATATCAGGCCAGCCTCCGGTTTTCAAAGCTGGCAGTTTAAAAAAATAGAAGCCAGCCTTGGTTTAAAATATAATAAGCGCCACGGCCAGCATTTTTACACCTCTCACCTCGATGAAAAAGAAATTGAAATTATTAAACAAGCCGAATCCTCGGTATCGTTGATTGAAAGAATAAATACCTGGCTGGAGCGGATGCCGTTTATAAATGACGAACGATATTGGGAAGCATACCAGCCATTAGCTGGGCAGGCTGGCAGCACTAAATTTTGGAGTGATTACGAATATATTTTTCTGCAAAATTTACAAGAATACGACCAGGCAATGCAGGAGCATTTTAAAACTGCATTTAGCAATATGCCTCCCGACGGTACCCGCCAGCTAAGCCCAATGGCCTGCCGCTCTGCATTATTTATTATTTTATACAGGGAGTATCCTTTGCTGGAGCTACCCTTTCAGTTACTAGACACCCTGCTTGAAATAGACAACCAGCTGGGCTGCTGGCGCTATCGCCACATTAATATGGTAAAACGTATGATTGGCGCCCGCCCGGGTACCGGGGGTAGTGGCGGTGCCGACTACCTGAGTGCCGCAATGGAAAAACATTATATTTTTAAGGAAATAGCTCAGTTAAACAGTTTTTTAATAGACAAGCGCAAACTGCCCGCCCTGCCAGCACTACTGGCAGAAAAGCTCCGTTACAAAGTGTAACAGCATTGTTGATTGATTTTTTTTGCAACCGGCCATAAACTAAACGATACGGATACACTTTTTTAGCGTGTATTTGACTATTTTAGTGTGTTATCTTAACAACGATATTAAAAACATTAACCCTGTATGAGCGAAATAAACCGCATTTCTAAACTATTCAGCGATTTGCAACATGGCGATTGCTGGGTAGGCACCAACTTTAAGCAAGCCCTGCATGGCATAGATGCCGCTACCGCTGCCCGGCAAATTAACCAGGATACCAATAGCATCTGGCACCTGGTATTTCACCTCATTTATTGGCGCACCACTGTTATTAACCGTTTAAATGGCAATTTAAATCCACCGCCGTTTAAAGACTTTCAATTACCTGATGACCTGAATGATAAAAATTGGAAACAAACACTGCTTGATTTTGAAAGCACCTATCATTTACTCCGCAGTACCATCAATCATTTTAAAGCAGAAAACCTGGAGAAAGCCTCTCCCAAAGCCAGCCAAACCTATTATCAACTAATAGTTGGTTGCCTGCAGCACGACACTTATCACCTGGGGCAAATTGTTTTGGTAAGAAAAGCATTAACAGGTACGCCTTTTGAAAACGTACTGTAATATGTATGCAATAAAGGCTGGTTAAATCAGTGTTTTTAACAGGCTGATCACTTCGTCTACTTCACTTTTTGTATTGTGCTTGCTAAAACTAAAGCGAACGGCTATTTGGTTGGGATTGTTGTTGATAGCCCTTATTACATGAGAGCCAGCATCTGCACCACTGGTACAGGCACTGCCACCGCTGGCACAAATATTATTAATATCAAGGTTAAATAGCAGCATCTCCGATTTTTCTGTTTTAGGAAAGCTAACATTTAACACAGTATAAAGGCTATTACCCAATACATCACCATTAAAACTAACCCCTGGCACTTGTTTTTTTAACTCCTCGTACATATAATACTTTAGTGTACCAATTTGGGCACTGTCAGTTTCATATAACTGCGTAGCTATTTCCAATGCCTTAGCAAAGCCCACAATACCGTATAAGTTTTCGGTGCCGGCACGCATGTTACGCTCTTGACCACCTCCATGCAAGTAAGGGTTTATTTTTACATTTTCGTTGATGTATAATATGCCTGCGCCTTTAGGGCCGTGAAATTTATGGGCGGCACCGGTAATAAAGTGCACGGGAGTTTTTCTAAGATCAAAAGGGTAATGCCCCACAGTTTGTACCGTATCGCTGTGAAAAATGGCGTTGTACAATTTGCATAATTCACCCACTGCATCTATATCCAGCAGGTTGCCAATTTCGTTATTGGCATGCATTAAAGTTACCAACGATTTTTTATCGGTTGAGGCCAGCAAACGCTCCAGGTCTTCCAGGTCGATATGCCCGTTAGGCAGCAGCTTTACATAACTTACTGTGGCAATATCCTGCTTATCTAAATGCTGTACGGTATGCAAGGTAGCATGGTGCTCTATAGCCGAGGTGATGATATGCCTGCAACCAAGATCGTGTACTGCAGCGGTAATTGCCGTATTACTGCTTTCGGTGCCACCGCTGGTAAAAAATATTTCTGCCGGGTGAGCATTTAAAATTTTTGCTACCGATTTGCGTGCCTGCTCAATAGCCAACCTTGTTTCTCTGCCATAGGAATAGATAGAAGAAGGATTGCCAAATTTTTCGGTTAAAAAAGGCATCATAGCCTCCAGTACCTGCGAATCGAGAGGAGTGGTAGCTGCGTTGTCAAAATATATTCTCATTACCTGTAAGCCTGTAAAGGCAAATTCTTTGGTTATAAAAAGGCAGTAAGCTGTATTGGCTAAAATCTACATCACTTCACTGATGTCTTTCATTAAACGCCGGGCAATATTGTCTGCAGTAGTTTCAAAATTACTTTCGGCATAAATGCGTATGATGGGTTCGGTATTACTGGTTCGTAAATGCACCCAATCGGTATCAAATTCAATTTTTAAACCATCTTCAATATTGATGGGCTGGCTTTTGTATTTTGTTTTTATTTTATCAAACACATTTTTAACATCTACATTTTTGTCCAGTGTTATTTTATTTTTACTGATAAAATAATCAGGATAAGTATTACGCAGTTGCTTAATACTTTTTTTACTTAATGCCAGGTGTGTTAAAAACAGGGCAATACCAATTAATGCATCCCGGCCGTAATGCAGGTCGGGCACAATAATACCACCATTGCCTTCTCCGCCAATTACTGCTTCTACTGCTTTCATTTTATTTACCACATTTACCTCACCCACAGCACTGGGAAAATACTGCCCGCCATGTTTTTCCGTAACATCTCTTAATGCACGGGTAGATGACATATTAGAAACGGTGTTGCCTTTTCGATTGCTTAAAATATAATCGGCTACAGCTACTAAAGTATATTCTTCTCCAAACATGCTGCCATCTTCACATACAAAACATAGCCTGTCTACATCAGGGTCAACCGCTATACCAAGGCTGGCATTGTGTTTTACCACCTGGGCACTCAAATCGGTTAAGTGCTCCGGCAAAGGCTCAGGGTTATGTGCAAAACGACCCGTAACTTGTTCATTTAATATAACAATATCCTTTACCCCCATCGCTTTAAGCAAGGCAGGCACAGCAATGGCACCAGTACTGTTTACAGCATCCACCACAATTTTAAACCGGGCTTTTTTTATAGCAGCAATATCCACCAGCGGGTAATTGATTACAGCATCTATGTGTTTTTGTAAAGCATCGCTCCCGGCTATTATTGTACCCAGCTTATCCACTGGCACAAAGGCAAAATCTTCTTTTTCGGCAATATCCAATACCTGCTGCCCCTGAGCCGCATTGATAAATTCGCCTTTACCATTCAGCAATTTTAAGGCATTCCATTCTTTTGGGTTATGGCTGGCTGTTAGTATAATACCTCCAGCTGCATTTTCAAATACCACCGCCATTTCTACAGTAGGTGTTGTGCTGTAATCGAGGTCAATTACATCTATGCCCAAGGCATTAAGCGTACTTAGTACCAGGTTTTTTACCAATGCTCCACTTATACGGCCATCACGCCCTACCACTACTTTAATGTTTTCTTTGTTAGCGGTGTCACTTGTTTTTAGCAGCAAACTGCCGTAGGCAGCAGTAAATTTTACTACATCAATAGGTGTAAGGTTATCACCTGTTTTGCCACCAATGGTTCCACGTATACCCGATATACTTTTTATCAATGCCATTCCATACCATTTTTGTTGAAGCGCAAAGATAAAGAACAGCGGTAACATCTTAAATGCTATTATTTAAACTCATCAACCGGTTGCGCTGTAAACGGCAGGCAATACACTGTAGATGCGCTGCTTGTTTTTTGGGCATTGCTTATAACTTAAAAAATTACCTTTGACGCAAAATTTACGATTGTATGTGGCTTAACAACATTCTGGAAACAATTGGAAACACTCCGCTTATCCAATTAAATAAAGTAGCAAAAGATTTACCCTGTACTGTGCTGGCCAAGGTTGAATATTTTAACCCTGGTAATAGTATTAAAGACCGCATGGCGCTTAAAATGCTGGAAGTAGCTGAGCAGGAAGGAAAAATAAAACCGGGCGGCACCATTATTGAAGGCACTAGTGGCAATACAGGTATGGGGCTGGCTTTGGCGGCATGTGTAAAAGGCTATAAATGCATTTTTACCACTACCGATAAACAATCAAAAGAAAAGGCCGATATATTAAAAGCAGTGGGTGCCGAAGTAATTGTTTGCCCCACCAATGTTGAGCCCGAAGATCCCCGATCTTATTATTCTGTAAGTAAGAGACTGGCTACAGAAATACCTAATAGCTGGTATGTAAACCAATACGACAACCTGGCCAACAGGCTGGCACATTACGAGCAAACGGGGCCCGAAATATGGCAACAAACCGAGGGGAAAATCACTCACCTGGTAGTGGCCACCGGTACCGGCGGAACTATTGTGGGTACGGCCAGGTATTTAAAAGAAAAGAACCCTGCAATAAAAGTATGGGCTATCGATAGCTATGGCAGCCTGCTAAAAAAATATTTTGACACTGGCGAGCTAGATCAAAACGAGGTTTATCCCTATATCAGCGAAGGGTTTGGTGAAGATTTTGTACCACAGAATTACGACATGAGTGTGATTGATGCGTTTACCAAAGTAACAGATAAAGATGGTGCTGTAATGGCCCGAAAAATTGCAAAAGAAGAAGGGATTTTTATTGGATACAGTGCTGGCAGTTGCTTGCAGGGGGTTTTTCAATTAAAAAACGAGTTAAAAAAAGAGGATGTGGTGGTTTGTATTTTTCATGATCACGGCAGCCGTTATGTAGGTAAAATATATAACGACCAGTGGATGCTGGAAAGAGGTTTTTTAGAGATGAAAACCTTTAAGGATATTATCAGTGGCAGGGGAAATAAAAAATTAATTGTACTCAATACAAGCAATACTGTTGCAGATGCTGTGGCGTTAATGAAAAAATATGATATTGAAAATATACCCGTAATACAAGATGGCAAAAATATGGGTGCTATTTCAGAAGGCGGCTTGTTTGATAAATTGCTGAGCAACCCGGGCATATTAACGGAATCTGTTAGTAATGTACTAGAAAAACCATACCCTGAAGTATCATTTGATACCCCCGTAGAAAGACTTACAACACTTATCAATAAAGAAAATGGCGCTGTGCTGAGCAAAGACGAACTGGGCACTTACCATATTGTTACCAAGTACGATGTGATACAGAGTATGGCTAAATAATACTATCTAATGCAATACGATAGACAGCTGCATGATAATCATGCAGCTTTTTTTTTCGCCTGCCTATTTGTACCAGAAAATAGTAATACTACTAATAAACTAAACGTATAAATGCTTTTAACTAACAGTATTAGTCCGGGTGCAACAAGTATTTACTGTAAAATAAAAATCGGGCAAAAGCCCTATTGGCTGTTAATAATTTGTGAATAATCTTTGTAATGAAGTTGATTGATGAAGGTTGTATATCAATGTTATCCAAACAAAAGAAATCCTGATAAACCAAACCAGTACTAACCCAATTCAATATCTATAAAAAGCCGGTAAGATAGAATCCAATATCAGTCAACTTCTTTAAACGGACAAGAAACACAGGTGAGCAAACCTGGAAACACAAGATACTAAACCTGAAAAACCATCAATCCGTTACCCACTGCAAGCTACATTGATTATACCCAGTTGAAAACCTATCTGCATCCCTTAGAAAATATAATTACCTGACCAGGAAACTTATTACCCTTAAATGGGAAAACTGGTAAGTATGTTTTGAGTAAATGCCGCATGTGCCACCTCAAAAAAACCTAACCTTACTTGTTGTATTGCTGCCATAGCAAACAACCACTACTCCCACCAAATTTGGTGGGAGTTTTTTTTAAAGGTATTACTCAACAAAATATACGATTGAAAATAAAGTAAGCTTGCGTTATCCACACCCGTTGATAGTTCTTTTAAATTTATAGGTGCAACGAAAAAAAAATCACCGTTATTCACAGTCACCTTAATAACTTGTTGATTGGCACTTTGTACACAATAAAGGCAAATTGGCTTTTGAGAGGGCTTTTAAAAACTGCGTGCTGGATTTTTACGATTACGTAAAAATCATATAAAATCAATACAGTACTGAATTTCATCATTTTACCTTCAATTAAATTATAATTAGGCGATACGAAACAGCACGATACTAATACGGAAAAACCCCTTTGTATTTATACGATTGTACCAGTAATTATACCGGATGTAAAACAGGGCAGTTTTTCTCTTTTCTGTCATTATAAACGGGGTGATATTTGTACCAGAAGTTGATTGATATAAATATTAATTATCAATCTTATCCAAAATCCTGATAAACCAGTAAGATTTCAATCCAAAATCTTTAAAAAGCTGTAAAAAATCCAATATCAGTCAACTTCTAATTTTTTAAACAATCGCCTTTTAAATACTAGTATAAAAGGTATCCAATACAAACAAAAACAAAAGGGTTTTCCAAAAGAAAACATCAATTCAAGATCCTAAAGAAGACCAACCTGTAGAATCCAGCTGCCTTGAGCAGCATGAAAAACCAAACCAATATCCCGGGTTTATGCCTTTAAAAGCGATGATAACCCAAAAGACCATTGAAAGACGATATCCTAAGCAAGGCTGAAAAGCCAAAGCGAAAAACCAAACACACTGAAACCAGGAGTACAACATTATTTCTGGAGAGGAAAATCCTCAAAAAATTAAGATCCCGAATAAGCCATTAACAGCTTGTTCAACAAAAAAGCTTCCGCAGTATTTACTGCGGAAGTTTTTTTATATGCATACATAAACGGGTAGCAGCGCCTACCAATATATCAAGCTAACTGCCGCCATTAGCCGCTTCAATTTGCATACAATACATACAGGTTAATAAATTACCCGGTGCTGCTTGCTGCACCATTACAGCCACGCCTGTTCGCAAAATATTGCGTTGATACAAGCGCTTTCGTACACAATTAATCCCCAAAAAAAAATTCCAGAAAAAGGAATCTTTTGATTGTTAAAATAAAACAAATCATCCGTCGTTTTATATTCAGTTTCCAATCATAAAAACAAGGAAGAAATTCCTGTGAAAACTAAAGTTCAAATCCTAACGAAGAACGAAAAAACCAAATCCTGGATCAGGCGTAAAAGCAGATCCGAAAAACCAAATCCAAGATCCTGCCTATGCCTTAACAAGCGATGATGGCTGGAAAACCAAACACTGAAACCAGAAGTAATTTATTTCTGGAGAGGAAAACCCCTCTTAAAAAATTAAGATCCCCGAAAAGCCCGTAAGCTTTTCAAGCAAAAAACTTCCACAGTTAAAAGCTGTGGAAGTTTTTGTTTTAAATACCGCCTATTTTTACCAAATGTTTTTACTACCGCAGCAAATACCTGCTACAGCGCCACATCGCATTGTTTCGTTAGTACCATCTATTACCGAATTGTTATACGCACTTGGATTACAAAATAATATTGCAGGCATCACTAAATTTTGCATACACCCACCACATTTAAAAAATAACAGCATCATAATTGGAGGCACTAAAAACCTGCGAATACCCACCATCCTGCAATTACAGCCAGATTTGGTGATAGCGAATAAAGAGGAAAACCTGCGTAATGAGGTAGAAATACTTGCAGCGCAAATACCGGTTTTGCTTACCGATGTGAGCAACCTGGAGGATGCATTAAATATGATAAAACAAATAGGCAGCGTTACCCATACCTCCGAAAATGCTGCTGGCATTTGCTACCAAGTGCAAAACCAGTTTAAACAAATTATTAAGCCCTATCCCAGTTTAAATGCTTGTTATATGATATGGCAGCAGCCTTATATGGTTGCCGGCGGAGATACGTTTATCAGCAATATGATGCAGTATTGCGGTTTAAATAATATTTACCAACAGCAAAGCAGGTACCCCAGTATTAACATCAAAGAATTGACCGAAAAAAAATGTGATTTACTCCTGCTTTCTACCGAGCCCTACCCTTTTACTAAACAACATGTAGCTCAATTGAGCAAAGCATTACCCGCCACAAAAGTAATAATGGCAGATGGGGAAATGTTTAGCTGGTATGGCAGCAGACTAATACAAGCACCTGCCTATTTTACAAAGCTGTTACAAAATAGTTTGCCCGGCTAACGGTTTTAGAAATTTACTTATACAACACCACATCGATTAAATAACATTTTACAAAAACTGAAATTCACCTATTTTTGTAAAAATTAATTAAACCAAGTTATGGGAAAATACAGGGCCGGTGTATTATTCGGCGAAGAATTAGAAGCGTTATACAACGACGCAAAAGACAACCAGTTTGCTATGCCCGCAGTTAACTGCATTGGCACCAACAGCATCAACGCTACCTTAGAGGCTGCTGCAAAAGTTAATTCTCCAGTTATTGTGCAATTTAGTAATGGCGGCGCCCAGTTTGTAGCTGGCAAAGGCATGCCCAATGATAAATTGCAAGCCAATATTGCTGGTGGTGTATCCGGCGCATTACATATACACAACGTAGCCAAGTATTATGGCGTGCCAGTTGTGTTGCATACCGATCATGCGGCGCAAAAATGGCTGCCATGGGTAAGTGGATTGATTGATGCCGGCGAACAGTTTTATAAAGAAAAAGGCCAACCACTTTTTAGCTCTCACATGCTTGATTTAAGTGAAGAATCATTGGAGCATAATATACAAACCTCGGTTGAGTTTTATAAGCGGATGGCTCCATTGGGCATGAGTATCGAAATTGAATTAGGCGTTACTGGTGGTGAAGAGGATGGCGTAGATAATAGCGATGTAGAAAATGATAAACTATATACCCAACCACAGCATGTGGCTTACTCTTATACAGAACTGAGTAAAGTGGGTAAACTATTTACAGTAGCCGCCGCATTTGGTAATGTACACGGGGTATACAAGCCCGGTAATGTGGAGTTAAGGCCAGAAATATTACACAATAGCCAGCTATATATCGAAAAAGAACTGGGTACTGGCCCTAAGCCTGTTTACTTTGTATTTCATGGTGGCAGCGGCTCTCCCCAACATCAAATTAGGGAAGCTATTGGATATGGTGCAATCAAAATGAATATTGACACCGACTTACAATGGGCATTTTGGGAAGGTGTATTAAATAACTATAAAAGTAAAGAAGGCTACCTGCAAGGCCAGTTAGGTAATCCAGAAGGTGCTGACTCTCCTAATAAAAAGTACTACGACCCAAGGGTATGGCTACGCAAAGGAGAAGAAACATTTATTAAAAGGCTGGAAGTGGCTTTTGAAGACCTGAATTGTATTAACAGGAACGCTTAAGCTGTTAGTGCTTTTATTTAAAACTTTTAGTATCATATTTCATCTGTAAACTGGTTTGCTTGGTAATAGTAGTTACCGGCAGATAAAAAGACTTAGTATGGCAAATGAAGAAGATTTTGAGGTGTACCTGGGCGATGGTGTACAAGAAAACTCTTTACCAGAGGCTGC
>JBDKJT010000123.1:0-4202 GCA_039796475.1 Bacteroidota bacterium
TTGTTGTGCAGGGCCAGCAGTGCCGCTTTGAACTGTCTGGCGGTAAAGAAACAGCTACATATTTTGAAGCCATCAATTGGTATAAAAAGCTTGACGAACAATCAGCCAAGGTATTGGTAAAAACCATGGGTGCCACAGATGCCGGATATCCCTTGCACCTGGTAATGGTAAGTAGCGATGGTAAGTTTGATGCCGTTAAATGGCACCAGCAACGTAAAGCAGTTATTTTAATAAACAATGGCATTCATCCCGGTGAGCCGGATGGTATTGATGCCAGCATGCTGCTGGTACGTGATATTGTAAAGGGTAAATTAAATTTACCTGCTAACGTAGTACTGGCCATCATACCTGTTTACAATATTGGCGGTTGTATTAACCGGGGCACCAGCCTGCGGGCTAACCAGGATGGGCCATTGCAGTATGGCTTTAGGGGCAATGCTCAAAATCTTGATTTAAACAGGGATTTTACTAAATGCGACAGTAGAAATGCCCGTGCTTTTGCAACAATTTTTCAGGAGTTAGATCCAGATATTTTAATTGATAATCATGTAAGCGACGGCGCCGATTATCAGCATACATTTACCCTGCTTACTACGCAGTACGATAAGCTGGATGCTACAATGGGCAAGTGGCTAAAAGAAACTTTTGAGCCATCATTGTATCGTGGGATGGCTCAAAAAAAATGGGATATATGCCCCTATGTAAATTTTGAAACAGAAGCCACCGATAACGGCATGCAAATGTTTTATGATCCGCCGAGGTATTCATCGGGTTACGCTGCTTTGTTTCAAACCATCGGTTTTGTGCCCGAAACACATATGCTTAAGCCCTTTGATCAACGGGTGCAATCTACCTATGCTTTTATGCAAACAGTAATTGAGCAAAGTGCTTTGCAGGTTTTAAACCTTAAAATGATGAGGGCGGCGGCACGTATGGCCGCCATGGAGCAAAAGCAGGTGCCACTTGGTTGGGAGGTAGATTCTGCTACGTATTCGTACACCCATTTTAATGGATACCAACAGGCTTTTAAAACCAGTGGGGTAACAGGTATGCAGCGTATGTATTACGATCGTACAAAACCATATAGCCGGCAGGTTAAATATTACAATGTATTTAAGCCCACTGTTACAGTAAGCAAGGCCCGGGCCTATATACTACCGCAGGGATGGTGGGCAGTAGCCGAGGTATTAAAAATAAATGGCGTTTTTATTAAGCAATTGGCGGCTGATACATTGATAACAGTAGAGGCATACCGGGTGGATAATTATAAATCGTTTACCCGCCCTTACGAAAAGCATCATAAAAATTATGCAGTAAAAGTGAGCGCCAGCAAACAAACCATACAGTTTTATAAAGGCGATTTTTATATCCCCTTAAGCCAGGCGAGGGTAAGGTATATTACCGAAATGCTGGAGCCAACAGGCGACGACAGTTTTTTTGCCTGGAATTATTTTGATGCTGTTTTACAGCAAAAAGAGGGCTACAGCGATTACAGGTGGGAGGATATTGCCGCCGATGTTTTAAAAAACAACCCACAGTTGCAGCAGCAATTACAACAAAAAAAACTAAGCGATAGTGCATTTGCAGCAGATGCCGGTGCACAACTTGATTTTATTTACAAGCATTCTGCCTATTACGAGCCTGCCCACCTGCGCTATCCTGTGTACAGAATTGTGCAATAGTATATATTTGTTTTTTAAAACCAATTATCAGCATGAGCGAAGAAGTGTATTCCATACCGCTCCGGTATCGTAAAATGGAGAATCTTCATATTGTATTCTGGTTGTTTAAAGATGTGGCCTGGTGTATGATTTGGCGGCCGCTGGGTATTGTTATGATTATACCCACTTTAGTTATATCTATTATTATTGCTTACAGAACAAGGCAGTTTATGAGTGAAGTATGCCATAACCTGGCCATTACTTTTTGGATAACAGCCAACTCATATTGGATGATTAGTGAGTTTTTGCATTTTGATACGATAGAAATAGGCGGGCAATTTACCTATAAGCACCTGGCTTTAATACCATTTGTACTGGGTATACTCATGTTGCTGTATTATTATGCCTGGTGGCGGCCAAGGCATAAAGATGCTGTAGAAACAATGTAAACAACAGGGTTGTGCGTCAGCTTAAAAGAAAATCTAGAAAATTCTAAACCATTTTAAAAATATGTTTAAAATGACAAGAAATAATTTTTTTGCAACCATGACAATTTACATTGCGCTAACTGTTTTAGCAATTAGTTGCAACACGACTACTAGTGAAACTAAACACAACCCTACAAATAGGGAGTTGGGTAAAGCCAAAACAGATATGGCTAAAGTTAAAAATGAAATTCAAGCCTTAAATACTATCTGGGCTAATGCAGTTAACAATAATGACGCTACAACTATTTTAAGTTTATATGCCGATGATGCTATAAGTATGCCTGACGATGCCCCAGCCCTTATAGGTAAAGCGGCAATTCAAAAAGATGTTGAGACCTCAACAGCCAGTAGCAAACGACTAATTTCGGTAACATATATAACTGAAGAGGTTTTTGGTGACGAACAACTGGTAACAGAAAGAGGAAATGTAATTGCTAAAGACACTGCTGGAAAAGTAGCCTATACTGAAAAGTACATACAGATTTGGGAAAAGCGTAATGATAAATGGCAAGTAATACGAGAGATTTACAATCACGATGAAAGAAAAAAATGAAATTTCTTATACATAATTATTCTTCATTTACTTATTGATTAAGACAATTGACAAAAAGCCGAACGAACAATATTGGTATTGCCAATAGTGGGGCCTCACATTAGGGCCATCAACAGCAGTTCCGGGCAGACGGAATGCCAATTCCCTCCATCGGTAATGCCTTACCGTTAACAGCATGTTTAATTACAGGCGGCTAAAATTTTATAAGGTTGTTTTTAATGGCATACATTACCAGGCCCACCCTGGTTTTAAGGTGTAGTTTTTCAAACAGTGCATCCCTGTATCCATCGACCGTACGGGGGCTTACGCACATTTTATCGGCAATTTCTTTATAAGTAAATTCGGTACAGCAATATTTTAAAAAGTCCAACTCCCTTTCGGTAAGGTTTATCATTGTTTTAAGGCTGCTTCCATCTTCATCCATTTTATTAATGGCATGTATCAGCTTGCCGCTTACAAGGTCGGAGTAGTGAAAACCTTTATTGATAACCGAATCGATGGCAGCCTGTAATTCAGCCGGGTCGCTGTCTTTTAAAATATAGCCTTTAGCGCCAGCCTTCAACATTCGGATGATGGCATTTTCGTTATCATACATGCTTAAGGCCAATACTTTTACATCGGGGTGTGTTTGCTTAAGCCATTCGGCCGTTTCAAACCCATCCATTTCGGGCATGTTAATATCCAGCAAAGCCATTTGGGGCAGGGGGCTGTTTTTTAATTTAGCCTGCATGTCTTTACCATTATCGGCTTCAAACAATACGGTGTGGCCGAGGTTTTTTACCAGCTCTGCCAGGCCGTTTCTCAGCAGTACATGGTCGTCTGTAAGTACAATAGTTGCCATGGTGTAAAGTTAATTGATATTGCAGTCGCTTCGCTTAAGTATTACTGTAATGGTGGTTCCTTTACCGGGTGATGAATGTACTGAAAAATCTGCCCCAATCAGAGAGCTTCGGTTTTGCATGCTTTTAAGGCCAATGCCTTGTTCAATTTTTGTTATCTCAAAGCCTGCCCCGTCGTCGGATATGGCCAGGCTGCATTGCTGCGGCAGGTAGCAAAGTGCCACCCATAAGTTATTAGCTTTTGAGTGTTTTACTGCGTTGTGTAAAGCCTCCTGCACTATTCTAAAAAGCACCATTTCTTTTTGTGGATTAATGGGGTAGTGCTCACCGTTAACCTGCAGTTGGGTATTAAACTGCCCTGAGTTTTGCAGGATGTTTAATTCGGTGTTAATGGCATGCTGCAGGCCCTTATCTGCCAATTGATCACCATGCATGCTGTGGCTAAGATTACGCAAATCGTTAATGGCTTTGCTTACTAACGCTTTAGTAGCGGTTACTTTTTGCTTAATGCCCTCCTCCATATCAAACGGCAATGTATTTAGGTTAAGCTTTGCCAGGCTAAGTATTTGGCCAACATTATCATGGATTTCTTCGGAAATGTTTTTAAGGGTTTGCTCCTGTATTTCTATTTGTGTTTGCAGCAGCTCTTGTTTAAATTTTG
>JBDKJT010000124.1:0-28519 GCA_039796475.1 Bacteroidota bacterium
TGCTACCTGCAACCTGGGTACATGGAATTTTACAGATGCCTTGATTGGCTCATCTGCCAGCGATCGTTTTGTGGATACCCGGTCGGCCCGGATACAAAATACCGGCACCGTAACCATGTTGTTTGATAAAACAAACGGGCTGGGTACGGTAACGGTACGCCATGCTATTTGGGGTACTGATGGCAGCAGCACCTGGCAATTAGAAGTGTCGGATAATGGCGGTGCCACGTATGATGCGTATGTGAGCCCGGTGCAAACTACGGCCACCACCAATATAGCCACCACGGCCAGCTTTACCGTTAATTTAACGGGTAACAGCATACGGGTACGCATTGTAAAACTAAGCGGTGGCGGCAACCGTATTAATATAGATAATATTAGCCTGGGCGATTATGTGGCTACCAATGCGGTAACCACCAGCGCCATCAGCGGATCGCCTTTTTGTATTACCAATGCCAGCGGCACTACAGTAACGGTGCCTTTTACCGCCACCGGCACTTATGGCAGCGGAAATGTGTACACGGCCCAGCTATCGGATGTTACGGGTAGTTTTTCGCTGCCGGTAGATATTGGTACGCTGGCCAGCAGCGCCAACTCGGGCAGTATTACCGCCACCATACCTGCCGGTACAGCCACCGGTGCAGCGTATAAAATACGGGTAATAGCCAGCGACCCATCCGTTACCGGCTCGGCCTCTGCCACTGTATTATCGGTGTACTTAAATACCCCCGATGTATCGTTGGTAAATGTAGCGCCCATTAGCGGGCAGGTAACCGTAAGCTGGACGAACCCCGCCGGTTGTTACGACCAGGTAATGGTGGTAGCCAGCACCGCCGCTGTTACCTGTGTACCATCGGGCGATGGCAGCGCTTATACCGCCAATGCCACTTATGGCAGCGGTACGGTGTGCAGCAGTGCTTACACGGTGTATAAAGGTACCGGCACAACGGTACCCGTAACCGGGCTTACCAATGGTACCCTGTATTATTTTAAAGTATTTGTAAGGCGGGGCAGCTTGTGGAGCGATGGGGTACAGGTAAGTGCTACGCCCAATGCCTCGGTAACCGGTGATTTTTTATCAAAGCAAACGGGTACTTGGGATGATTACAATACCTGGAGTACCTGGAATGGCAGCGCTTGGGTAAATGCCGGTAGCGGTGTGTACCCCGGCTCGGATAAATTGGCTACTGATGCTGGTACAGCCAATGTAACCATTGCCACCGGGCATACCGTGGAGCTGGATGTATCTGCAGGTACCAAACCCATTAAAAATCTTACCATCAACAATGGCGCCACCCTGCGTTCGTTGGTGGCGGCCACCAGTAACTTTTATGTAACACTGTATGGCGATTTAATCAATAATGGCACCATTGGTAATGGCAGCACCTGGAACTCGATTGGTTTTAATATGGAGGGTGCCAATGCCACCATTAGCGGTACCGGGGTGTTTAATGCCAATCGCTTACGTAAAAATTATACGGTAAATACCAGCTCCAACCTTATCATCTCTCAAAGCATTAACCTGCGGTGGAACTCCAGCTCGGGTACCACCCTGTACAATAATGCTTTTAGCAGCACTTTATTTAATGTAACCGTAAACGAAAATACCACGGTAAGCGCCATCTTAGCTGGCACAGCTACTTCGGGCAATATGGCTATTAACGGGGTATTTGGGCAAGGCAACAACAACCCCGCCAATCCATCCACCGATAATTGCGGCGGTACCTTTACCGTTAATGGTACGGTAAATATACCCGGTACTTTATATGCTACCACCGATGCCAACGATGCAGGCGTATTTGCCAAATGGATTATTGGTACTACGGGTGTAATCAATTGTAATCAAATCAACTGCAATGCCAGCGGCACAGCCGGGCATACCCTGCAAATATTAAATGGCGGCCGCTTAAATGTGCAAACCAATAAGGGCTTTGCGGTGGGCAGTGTGGTGCCGGTATTTAGCTTTACCAATAATACCTACGATTTGCAGGCAGGCTCTACGGTGGAGTATTCGGCACCAAGTGGTATTACACCGGTGTTAACCGATATTACCTACAGTAACCTGGTAATATCCGGTGGCGGTACCAAGGAGTTGATTAATAAAGATTCGGTAACCACGGGGCTTACCTTAAATGTATCTAAAGATATTACCATCAGCGGCACATCTACGCTTACCCCTGTAGCCAACAATATTAATGTGGGTGGTATATGGAGCAATTATGGCACCGATGGCTTTGCCGAAGCCACCAGCAAGGTAACGTTTAACGGTACCGGCGAGCAGCATATTTATTGCCCCGGTGGCGAAAGCTATTACAATATGTCGGTAAGCAACAGCAGCACCGACGCCGTGGAAATGAATACCGATATAACGGTACTCAACGATTTGGATTTGGGTACCAATGGCCGCTTGTTTTTTGCCGCCACCCCCAGCATACTTACTTTAAGTAAAATGAGTGCCGGCTCCAGCAGTTTACTGGGCAGCAGCACCGCCTTGCTGGATATGTCGGCCTCGGCCAGCACCCTGCGGATAGGCTCAGAAAATGTAAACTATACCGGTACGCTCAATGCCGGCAGCAGCTCGCTGGTAAATTATTATAGAGATGCTGCTGTTGCAGGCTCGGGTGGCAGTGGCAGCCAAAATGTAAACACCGGGTTTACCTATGCCAACCTTAGCTTTTCGGGCAGCGATACCAAAATTACCAATGATGATTTTACCGTTACCGGCAATCTTACCATTGATGGCGCTACCACAGCGCTGGAAGCTACGGCGGCCTCTAAAACACTTACCATTGGTGGCGATATTACCTTAAGTGGCAACGGTACCATGGCTGCCAGCTGTTTAAGCAACTTAAGTATTTTAACCCAGGGCAATAGCCTGCAAACCTTTAGTGCTGGCTTTAATGCCATTAACTGTTACAACCTTAGCACTACAAAAACAAGCAATGGCATTACGCTGGCCGCCGGGCAAACCACGCTGGCCATTGCCAACAACTTAACGCAGGCCACCGCATCGCAATTAATACCCAACGATAACCGGGTAAAAATTGGCAATGTTTGGAACTTATATGCAGCCGCTGGTTTTGTAAAAGGCACTTCCACCGTGGAGTACAACGGCAGCGTATCGCAAAATATACTGGCCGTAGATTATTATAACCTGGAGAGCAGCAGTACCGGTGCCCGTGTAATGGCCAGCAGCGGTACAATTGGTATAGAAAATGCATTTACCAAGGGCAGCAATGCCTACACGTTTACCGGCAGTACGGTTAATTACAATGGCTCGGCAAATCAAACGGTAACAGGGTTTACCTCTACCGCCGCCACGCCGGGCAGTACTTATAACAACCTAACCTTGTCTGCCAGTGGCAATAAATCGCTGGGTGCAGATACGGATGTGGAAGGAGATTTTACCCTGAGCAACAGTGTAACCTTTAGGCCGGTGGCCAGTAACCTGCGGTTACGTTCGCTGGCTACCAAAACAGCCCGTGTGGCGCCAGTATCGGCTACGGCCAGTATCGATTACACAGCAGGTGCAGGCCGCTTTGTGGTAGAAAGATACTTCCCTGCCAAACGTTCGTGGAGGCTGGTAACCGCCCCAGTAACAGTGGATGCTGCCAAAACGGTATTTAGTGCCTGGCAGCAGGGTGGTGGCAGCTTTGGTACCGGTGCCGTGGGCAGTGGTATGTATATAACCGGTCCATCGCCATCGGCAGCCAATGGGCTGGATGATTCGCCAATGGATAATTTTTCGCTTAAAACTTATAACCCGGCCAACAGCCAGTTTGCAGGGGTGGCCAATACCAAAACGCAATTGATAGCCGGTACCGCCGGGGTAGCTGGTGCACCAGATAATATTGGCTTTTTTATGTTTGTACGGGGCGACCGCTCAGCCGGCAACCCCAATGCTTATTACCCCGGTAACAGCATCAACGAAACCACGTTAAGGGATACTGGTAAAATACAAATACACAATTACAGCTTTAACTGTACACCCAATGCCAGCATTTATAACTATACACTGGTGGGTAACCCCTACGCATCGCCGGTAGATTTTACCAGCCTTGTACGCAGCGGCGTGGCCAACAAATTCCAGGCATGGGATCCTACCCTTAACCTGGTGGGTGGGTATGTAGTGGTAGATTACGATTTGGGCGCCCCCTCCATTGTGCCGTCAGGTTCTCTACAAACGGGTATCATCCAAAGCAAACAGGCGGTGCTGCTGCAAAGCACTAATTTAACCCCTACCATAAGCTTTACAGAGTCTAGCAAATCGGCCAACGATAACCGGGCATTGTTTAGGCCGGTAACCAACCCGGCGGCCCCTGTAACAGCGCTGGCCATTAACCTGTACACGGTAAATGCCGATGGCAGCAACCAGATTGCCGATGGTGTACTGGCTCAATACCGGGATGATTTTGATAACAAGGCCGACCACCGGGATGCCCTTAAGTTTGCCAATGTAAACGAAACCTTTAGCATTATAGAAAACAACGACCAGTATATACTGCAGCGCCGCAAGCCGCTTACAGCAAATGATACGGTATGGCTAAGCCTTAAAAAAAGCCGCACTACCCAATACCGGTTTAACCTGCTTACCACGGCCTTTAATACAGCCAATCTTACGGGTTACCTGGAGGATGCTTATTTAAAAACCAGCACACCGGTAAATATGGGTGGCAGTACCTGGGTAGATTTTGCGGTAACCGGCGAAGCAGCCAGTGCTGCTGCTAACCGTTTCAGGATTGTATTTAAGCAAACGGCCAGCTATACAGGTATTACTGCACAGCCGGTGGGTAAAGATGTGCAGGTGCAATGGTGGGTAAGCAGCCAGCAAGCAGTGTTGCAATACGAGGTAGAGCGCTCTGCAGATGGCATTAACTTTACAACTGTGGGTACAGTGCCGGCCATGCAAAGCCAGGCGGCGGCAGCCTACCAGTTTACCGATGTACAACCGGTGCCGGGTGTGTACTACTACCGTATAAAAGCCAGCAGCAGCAATAATGCCGGCGGCTACAGCGATAAAGTGAAAATACAACTGGTAAGAAATAATGGCCATTTCTTTGTGTTTCCTAACCCCGTAAAAGGCAGCCAGGTGCACCTGCAGCTAAACGATGCAGCTAAAGCCGTGTACATCATTAAGCTGGTTAACACTGCCGGGCAGGAGCTCATGCGTAAAGTAATTAGCCATGCCGGGGGTACCGCCACCGTTAGCTTTACCGTGGGCAGCCAGTTAGCGGCCGGTGCTTACCAACTGGAAATATCTGCTGCTGGTAAAAAAACACAAACCACCCCGCTGTTGATACAACGATAAAATTTATTAATGCCGCTAATACAGCTAACCTTATTAAAACCTCCCCTCCAAGGGAGGTTTTTTTGTTGTATTCAATACAGCAGTGCAGCATTGTTTTTGTTACAAGCCAACAAATAACCTGCTACCGGGCAGGTATAGGCCACCTGGCTATTTTTCAGCAAACGGAATCATGTATCTTTAAGGGGTTGCAATAATTGATGATTGTTGCAGCAATACACAGATTTGTTTACCGTATTAAAAATGTTGCATGTCGTTTGTAATTGTACTCCTTTGTATTGTGCTGCTGGTATTGCTCATCACCTGGGCAAAGCTTAACCCGTTTTTATCATTTTTACTGGTGGCCATTACCGCAGGGTTGCTGCTGGGCATACAGCCGGGTAAAATTATTGGCAGCCTGCAAAAGGGTATTGGCGATACACTGGGCTCGCTGGTAATGGTAATATCCTTGGGCGCCATGCTGGGCAAGCTGGTAGCCGAAAGTGGGGCTGCTCAAAAAATAGCCATGGTACTCACCAATGCATTTGGAGTAAAAAACCTGCACTGGGCACTAATGATTACAGGTTTTATCATCGGCATCCCGCTATTTTACGGGGTAGGCTTTGTACTAATGGTGCCGCTTATCTTTTCAATTGTGTACCAATATAAATTACCGGCTGTGTACATTGGCTTACCCATGCTGGCCGCATTATCGGTAACACATGGTTTTTTGCCGCCACATCCATCACCTACGGCGCTGGTGCAGCAGTTTAAGGGCAGCGTAGGGCTAACACTGGTTTATGGGCTTGTGGCCGCCATACCGGCTATTATCATTGCTGGCCCTGTTTTTTCATCTACCTTAAAAAAAATTCCTTCGGAGCCGTTGGAAACATTCAGGCCCCGGCAAATTGAAACGGGCAAGCTACCGGGTACGGCCAATAGTTTTATCACTTCGCTGCTGCCCGTATTTTTAATTATGCTGGCGGTGGTGCAGCAGCAACTTTTTCCTAATGTATCCCCTGTGTTGCAACAAGTATTTGCCCTTACCGGCGATTCATCTTTTGTAATGCTGGCTTCTGTAATGATTGCTGCATTTACATTGGGTACGGGCATGGGCAAAAGCATTAAACAGGTAATGGCAATATATACCGACGCTATAAAAGATGTAGGCATGATACTGCTGATTATAGCCGGTGCAGGTGCTTTAAAGCAAGTGTTAACCGATAGCGGCGTAAGCCAGCAAATTGGTATGGCATTGCAATCGGTATCGCTGCATCCTTTAATCATGGGCTGGCTGATAGCCGCCATCATAAGGGTATGCGTGGGCTCGGCCACGGTAGCCGGGCTTACCACGGCGGGCATCATCGCTCCTTTAATTGTACAAGCCAATGTTAATCCCAATTTAATGGTGCTATCCATTGGGGCTGGCAGCCTCATGTTTTCGCATGTAAACGATACTGGTTTTTGGATGTTTAAAGAGTATTTTAACCTCAGCGTAAAAAACACTTTTAAAACATGGACGGTAATGGAGTCCATCGTTTCTGTAGTAGGTTTGTTGGCAGTACTACTATTAAATGCAATCATCTAATATATTAGCAGCATGGTAAACGCAGATAAAAATTTTGAACAACTTGGCTTGCAACTACCACCGGCTCCGGCACCATTAGGGGTGTACAAGCCCTGCCTGGTTGATGGCAAATATTTGTACCTCTCTGGCCACGGCCCCGTACAAAATGATAAAAGCCTGATCATTGGTCGCATTGGGCGGGATATGGATATGGAGCAGGGTAAGCTGGCCGCCCGGCAGGTAGGCCTTACCATGCTGGCTACCATACAAGCCAATATTGGCTCGTTTAATAAAATAAAACGAGTAATAAAAGTACTGGGCATGGTTAATTGCACCCCCGAGTTTGAAAAACATCCCTTTATCATCAATGGTTGCAGCGAGCTGTTTGCGGCCGTATGGGGCCCCGATAATGGTGTTGGGGTACGCAGCGCCGTTGGCTTTGGCTCTTTACCCGATAATATACCGGTAGAAATAGAAGCCCTGTTTGAACTGGATCTTGAAAAATAATGATACCATCCGCAGTGCAAAGCTGGGCAGCAGTGGCGTCGCACACTTGTACCAGTAGCAGGCTGCAGCCAAATACAATTTATGCAGTGGTACACAGTAAATAATATTAGCAGCATCGATACACCCGCCTTGCTGCTATACCAGCAACGGGTACAGCAAAATATACAGGCTGCCGTGGCCATGGTACAGCAGCCCGGCCGGCTAAGGCCACATGTAAAAACCAATAAAATACCGCAGGTATGCCAGCTGATGATGCAGCAGGGTATACTGCATTTTAAATGTGCCACCATTGCCGAAGCCGAAATGCTGGCCATGGTGGCAGCACCAGATGTACTGTTGGCCTATCAGCCTGTAGGCCCTAAGGTAAACCGCCTGCTGCAGTTGGTGCAGCAATACCCCCACACAAAGTTTAGTGCCGTAACCGATTCGCTGGTAGCTGCCCAAATCATCAGCCAGGTATTTGATGCTGCCGGGCATCAGCTAGCCTTGTATATAGATGTGGATACGGGCATGCACCGCACCGGTATAGCACCTGCCGCCGCAGCAACACTGGCCACCCAATTACAGCAATTGCCTGCCATTGTATTGGCAGGCCTGCATGTGTACGATGGGCATATAACCGAAACCGATGTATCAACCCGGCAGCAACAAAGCGATGAAGGATTTTTTGCCATTACCCAACTGGCCAATACCATAGAAAGCATTACTGGCCGGCCCTGCGCTGTTGTGGCGGGTGGCAGCCCCACATTTAACACCCATATCAACCGCACTGTGCAATGCAGCCCGGGTACTTTTGTTTTTTGGGATTGGGGTTATCAGCAAAAATATCCCGATCTGCCTTTTGAGTGGGCAGCACTGGTAGCCTGCAGGGTTATCAGCATACCTACTGCCCATACCATTACCACCGATTTGGGGCATAAATCTGTTGCCGCCGAAAATCCCCTGCCACGGGTACATTTTTTAAATGCTCCCGGCGCTGTACCCATTGGCCAAAGCGAAGAGCACCTGGTATTGCAGGTAGCAAGCAGCAGCCACTACCAGCCCGGCGATGTATTGTATGCTGTGCCCGTACATATTTGCCCAACCGTAGCACTGTACGAAAAGGCGGTGGTAATACAAAACAATACAGCGTTTACCAGCTGGCGTGTTACAGCCCGTGATAAAGCCATTCATATCTAATCAAATATTAGCACATGTTTATTATAGATGCACACCTCGATCTTGCCATGAATGCCATGGAGTGGAACCGGGATTTAAGCTTGCCTGTAACCCATATCCGAAAACGGGAGCAAGGCCTTACCGATAAGCCCGATAGGGGATTGGGTACCGTATCGCTGCCAGAATTACGCCGGGGCAATATTGGCCTGGTGGTGGCTACACAAATAGCCCGTTATGTTGCTCCGGGCAATCCGCTGCCCGGCTGGCATTCGCCACAGCAGGCATGGGCGCAAACACAGGCCCAGCTGGCATGGTACAAGGCCATGGAAGCCGCCGGCGAAATGACGATGATTACCAACCTGCCACAACTGCAGCAGCACCTGCAATACTGGAATGAGGATGCCGGCACCCGTAAAAAAACCATTGGCTATATCCTTAGCCTGGAGGGGGCCGACTCACTCATAGACATCAGCTACCTGTACCAGGCCCACGCTTATGGGCTTAGGGCTGTAGGCCCGGCGCATTATGGCCCCGGCCGCTATGCCAATGGTACCGATGCACAAGGCAAAATGGGGCCACAAGGTATTGCCCTGCTAAAGGCAATGGAGCAGTTAAATATAATATTGGATGCCACCCACCTGTGCGACGATGCTTTTTGGCAGGCGATGGAGTTGTATAACGGTAACGTATGGGCCAGCCATAACAATTGCCGGGCACTGGTTAATCATAACCGGCAGTTTAGCGATGATATGATAAAAGCATTGCTGCAAAAAAATGCGGTAATCGGCGTAGCCTTAGATGCCTGGATGATGGTGCCCGGCTGGCAACGGGGTGTATCGCAACCTTTGCCCATGCAATGTGGGCTGGATAAAATGATTGACCATATAGATCATATTTGCCAGCTGGCCGGCAATAGCCAGCATGCGGCCATTGGTACCGATTTAGATGGGGCTTTTGGTAAAGAGCAATCACCCCACGACCTTGATACCATTGCCGATCTTGCCCATGTGCCCACCCTGCTGCAGCAACGGGGTTATAGCCATGCGGATATACAAAATATTATGCATGGCAACTGGCTGCGTTTTTTGCAGGCAGCCTGGCAGTAGGCAGCGTACGGTTATTTTTTAAATAACCGCAGCCACCAGGGTAGTCTGTTTAGTTTTAGCCCGGTATATATTTCTGCTGCAGCGCCAAAACTGCTGTAAAAAAATGCCAGGCTGCGGATATCGCTGCCTTCAAAATCAAGCAGCAGCTGTTGCCCGGCATGGTCTTTAATAAATGCATCTACCAGGGCATGGCTGGCGCCAATGGTTTTGCCATTGGGGTGATTACCCACCAGTATATAATAAGCTCTTTTAGTATCTGTAAAAAATACCGCAGAAGCCAGCAGCTGACCATTAGCAGCGTATACTCCATAGCTGCAGGCTTGCTTCCGTTGCTGTAAATAGTGATACAGGCTGGTAAAGTGCTGGTAAGCGGCAGGTGCTAACGAGGTAATTGTACTAAGCTGCAGCTGTGCTAAATCAATGATGTCTTTTAAAGCAACCTCTTTTTTTACTATACATTTCAATTGGATGGTTTTGCGGATATTTCTGCGAATGTTTTCCCTGTAATTTTTGTACAGTTCATCATACCCCGGTTGCAGGTTTAATACATAATTGGTACGCTGGTACAAGGTAAATGGCGGATGGGCTTGTGTATTACCATGGTTAAGATATACATCCCAATACTTAAATTTTTTGGGTATGGCTTGTAAAAATGTTGTAAGAATAGCAGGTGTAACAGCCGGGCCAAATACACCAAGGCTGGCGGTAAAAGCTGGTTGGTAGAGGTAATAAATGCCGTATTTTTTTTTCCAGGTGAGTGGCATTACATAGGTATAATTATTCATTACCAGTGCATCCCAATTATCGGCCATTGTATCAAGGTATATAACGCTGGCATACAGCAATCCGTTAGCAGATGCCTGAATACAGGCATCCCACTTGGCTTTATCAATTTGCTGGTTTGGTATATACTGCAGCTGCGCCATTAGTATACTAGCTGGGGTACAAATTTTTTAAGTTTTATCTCTTGCAGGTTAATGCTAAAGCTGATTTTTTTAAAAAACTTATTGTTTTCCGGATCAGTTTTTAACTGATCTTTAAATGCTTTACTGTAAAAAAGCGGTGCATTAATATTTAATACATTTTTAAACAATGATAACTGCAAGCCGGCTGTGTAAAATAGCCTCGATTGTTCTTCATCATTATTCCATGCCTCCGCATAAGTACCGGCATCAAAAAATACTTTTAAGGGAATTTTAATAGGAAATAATTTTTGCGGCAGTGTACTGCTAAAGTTAACAGCCATCACCCAATTGCCCGAGTAGCCTTGTACGCTGGTATACGGATCGAGCCTCAATTTTAGCCCGCCTGTATTTTGTATCATTACCTGCTGTGCAGCCAGCCCTCCATTATTTACAGGTATGCTGCCAAAGGCCGTAGAGGCGGTACGGCCTAAAAAATAATGGCTGTTGGTATAATCATCCTCTCCATTACCCGCCAGTAATTTTGGTTGATACAGGTAAGCGGTATTGCTACCGGTACCCATTAGCCCAAACTTGGCAGCGAAAAATCTTACGGCCATTCCGCCGCCTTTGGCATAGTTAAAAAAGTAATTACCCTCGGTATTAATGCGGTAAAAACCTTTGCCTTGCTGTAGCTGTACCTGGTAGCTAAATGGATACAGCACCCTGCTATTATTGTGTGCAAAAGTTAGTTGGTTGATATACCGGGTACTGTTGGTAAAAGCGCTTGGATACAGCAGACTGCTATCGCTGCCCGTAATATAATTGTACGAATCAAAATATTTTTCGGTGAGTATAAAGCTCCTCATATCTATATAACTGCTGGCAGTGGCATTATGGTTTTTTAAATAAAACCTAACAGCCGGTACCAGCCTTTTATAATTTTCGGTAATTTTTTTACCACTAGTATCGGTGCTATGATTAAATGAAAACCGGGAATAATTTAAAGACAGCTCAATTTTGCTCCATGTTTTTTTGGGCAACCAGTGGTAGGCTGCCCGGCTGATGCCATTTAGCTGCTTACTACCAGTGGCAAATAGTGGCATTAGCAGGTATTGAAATTTTTGAGCAGGCAAAGTGTAATTATGCAGTACAGCGCCTATCATCAATTTATCATACAGGTTAAAGCCAACCGCCGGCGCAATAAAATGATACCGGTACAGGTTGGTTTGTTTAAAACTAAAAAAAGATGCCAGCTTGTTGGTTTTAGCAGCATGGGTATTGCCAGGTAAGCTGCCTGTTTGCTGCAATAAAGCAAAACAGCTATCCATATTGCTACCACTAATTTCTTCCAGCACCGCTTTAAAATCTTCGGGGTAGGGGTGTTTAAAAAGCCAGCGTTGATAGTACTGCTGCATGCAACTATCAAACAATGGGGTGCCTAATTGCTGTTGTATAGCTTGCAGCCATCGGCTTGCTTTGTGGTATACCGCCCAATCGTACTGGTTGCCGCTGTATAAGTCTGCAGGCTGGTTAATGGGTTGATCTGTGTTTGTTGCGATAGCATTTTCTAATCCAAAAAAGTTCATGTTTTCGGGCATCCTGCTTTTTAAAAATGGTTGCTTTACAGGGGTACGTACATTGATATCCACTTCGTTTTTCCAATAGCGGGTGCCATAGTAAGTATTCATGCCTTCATCCATCCATGGATGCAATCGTTCGTTACTTCCAATGGCCGCATACAACCAGTTGTGCCCAGCTTCATGCTCCAGCAATCCCTCTAGTTGGCCGGGTGTTTGTACATTGGAGATAGCGGTAATGGTGGGGTATTCCATGCCCCATGCATAGTCAACATCTGGCTGTACAACCTTTATGGTACTGTAAGGATAATCGCCCAATAATGCCGACCTTGTTAGTACTGCTTTTTTTAATAAGGGTAATACATTTTTCCAGGCTGCTGCATTTTTATCATTTTTAATAGTGTAGGCAAATGCGGTAATCATTTTTCCGGAAGGTAATTGTACCGTGTCTTGATGAAACAGTAAACGTTTATCGGCAAACCAGGCAAAATCATGCACATTGTTTTGCTGGTAGTGCAGGCTGTTGCTTTTATCAGTATCAGCAGTTGTGGATACTTGTTGTTCGCCGGTGGCAGCTACCACATAGCCTTTGGGTACGGTGATGTGTACAGTATAGTTGCCATAATCGCTGTAAAACTCACTCTGGTTTAAATAAGGCATGGGATGCCAGCCTTTTTTATCGTAAACAGCCGGCTTGGGATACCATTGTGTAATTTGGTAAGCTTGCCCCTTGTGGCCACCTCTGGAAAAATTGTAAGGCAGCTTTACATGAAAAGGCGTTTCAATAACACAACTGCTGTGTGGCGCTAACGGTGTGGTAAACACTATTTTAATAATATCCTGGTGCTGTGGATGGTCTGTAGTTAGCACCACATTGCCATTTACTTTTATATTCAGGCGATTGATATAGCCTCTTTGTTCATCGGAGCTAAAATAAAAGTCGGTACGGCCGGCAACAAGTAGTTGATCGCTAAAAGCGGTACGGTCGTTTTTATAGGCATTGGGCCATAAGTGCAGCCAAATAAAATGTAAGGTATCGGGGGAGTTATTAAAGTAGGTGATTTTTTCAAAAGCATCCAGGGAGTGATCGGCGTCATTTAAGGTAACACGGATATCATAATTTACCTGTTGCTGCCAGTAGGGTTGTTGTGCAACTGTGTATTTGCAAATACAGGTAAGTAATAAGTAATATAATAACCTGGTCATGTACCGTGTTTTATCAAATATAGCCAACAATCCCTAACTGATGTTAGATGTGTTGCTGCATGTACAATGGTTTATTTCCCTTCTCCCTTAATCAAAATGAGCAGGGTGAGTATCATTATCCTTAAGTCGAGCAGCAACGAAACATTTTCTACATACATCAAATCGTAGGGCATCCGCTGTATCATTTCATCTACCGAGGAGGCATAACCAAATTTTACCATACCCCAACTGCTAAGACCGGGTTTTACTTTAAATATATAGTTATACTCCGGGTGCTGTGTTACAATTTGATCTACATAAAATTTTCTTTCGGGCCTTGGGCCCACCAGGCTCATTTCGCCCTTTATAATATTGAGCAATTGGGGTAATTCGTCTAGCCGCCAGGTACGCATGGTACGGCCCCAGCGTGTAACCCGGGGATCGTTGTGGCTGCTAAGCAGAGGGCCATTTTTTTCTGCATCCTGCACCATACTTCTAAACTTATAAATGGTAAAAGGGATGCCTTTATATCCTACCCGTTGTTGCCGGTATATTACAGGGCCGGGTGATGATAAACGGGTTCTGAGGGCAGTATACAGCAGTAGTGGTAAAAGTATTACCAGCCCTGTAGCCGATAGGGCAACATCAATAAAGCGCTTGATGTTTTTTTGCCAGCTGGGCAGTAAGCCGCTGTGTACATCCATTAAAGGCACACCCATTACATTGCTGGTTTGCACCGCACCGCTAATGATGTCTACCGTATCTGGCGTAAGTTTAATATTAATGTCTTGTGTGCTTAGCTGCTGCAGTATTTTGGTAAGCAGTTCCCGTTCGTGCCTTTCAACAGTAATAATTACTTCTTCAATGGCATCTTGTTTTATAACCGCCGACAATTGCTGTAAGTGCGGATATTTTTTTATTTCTGCCGGCAGCTGCACCGTTCCATTACCGTTAGTATTAACAAAACTGCGTATTACAAAGCCAGCGTGCCGGTTGGTTTTTATAAAACTTTGATAAAAATTAGCGGCTGTTTTACCCGATCCTACCAGTAGTACATTAAAAAAAACCTTTTGATGCTGTAATTGTTTTTTAATGATACTTAGTAAAAACAGCCTTGTAAATATGATAATGACGAGTACCGGTAACAGCAGCGAAAAAAACTCCAGGTAATAATACCGGTTATCTTCCTGCGGATTTTTTAGGATGAAAAAAAATAGTAGTACCAGGCAACCAATCAGGCATACTATTATGCTTCTGAATATTTCTGATAACGAAGTTTTTTGATAAATGCTTTCGTAAGCACCGCTTAAAAAGTGCAGGCTTATCCACCCAATGGTATACAAAAATGCACCCAGGTAAAAGCCGGCAGGTATGCTAAATGGATATTGATAAATTACACTGCGTAAATAGTAAAATGTTATCCAGGAGATAATGGCACCTGCAATATCGGCCAGTATGTAAGCACTGCTATGTATCCTCGATTGATTCAAATGAATGGATAAACGATGGTAAAGGAATGGTTATCTAACGGTGCCGTTGCCAATTTTTTCAAGTATCTGGTGGGCCACATCCATTGCCCTGAAGCCATCTATTACCGATACCGGGGTATCTGTGCCAGTTACAATAGCAGTATAAAAAGCCTGCAGTTCCATTTTTATAGCGTTAACATCTTCTACCGCAGGGTTGGCAATGGCAATGGTTTTTTTTCCATTATTGGTTTCTATATCAAAAGTAAAAGCATTGGTATCACCCGGTGTGTTTAGTTTGATTACTTCTGCTTTTTTTTCTAAAAAATCTATGCCGATATAAGCGTCTTTTTGAAACAGCCGCATCTTACGCATTTTTTTCATCGAAATACGGCTGCTGGTAAGATTGGCCACACAGCTATTATCAAACTCAATGCGTACGTTTGCAATATCCGGCGTATCGCTCATTACAGCCACGCCATTGGCCGATATGTTTTTTACATTGCTTTTAACCAGGCTAAGGATAATGTCTATATCATGTATCATCAGGTCTAGTATCACGCTCACATCTGTACCCCTTGGATTAAACTGTGCCAGGCGGTGCACCTCAATAAACATGGGTTCGAGGGGCATGTTTTTTAATGCTAAAAAAGCAGGGTTAAAACGCTCTACATGCCCCACCTGGAATTTTATATTGGCTTCTTTAGCCAGCTTTACCAATTCCCTGGCTTCATCCATTGTATTGGCCAGCGGCTTTTCTACAAATACATGTTTACCTTTTGTAATAGCAGCTTTGCAAAGTGCATAATGGTAAGAGGTGGGCGCAATTATATCAGCGGCATCGCATGCATCCAATAATGCATCGGCTGTATCAAATCTTTTTAGCTGGTATTGGGCCGTTACAGCATCGGCAGTTGTGTCGTTGGGGTCATAAAAACCTACCAGTTCAACTCCTTCAATTTCCTGCCAATTGTTTAGGTGAAATTTTCCTAAATGACCCACACCAAAAACGCCTACTCTTAGCATAGCAATATGTTTAGATCTGTATAAAACCGGCCATACTATTTGTACTGGCAGGTTGCAAAACGGGGGTTAATAAATATATCAGCGATTGGTAATTGCATTGCACGTTATTCGCCAGCAGCCATCGGCTGTTCATCCATTGGCAGCTCTTCCCAAAAACCCATTTTGCCAAACTTTTCAATTCTATCTTCTATCCGTTTATTAGCCGGTATGGCTTTAAGTTGCCGGATAACGGGTTTTAAATAATTTTTTAAAATAGTGCCGGCCTCTGTATAATCCCAATGTGCTCCGCCAAGAGGTTCGGGTATTACGCCATCCACTAATCCAAACTTTAGCATGTCTGTGCCAGTAAGTTTAAGCTGCTCTGCTGCTATTTCTTTTTGTGCCCAGCTACGCCATAATATGGTACTGCAGTTTTCGGGGGATATTACGGTGTACCAAGTGTTTTCCAGCATAAATACCTTGTCGCCAACACCAATACCCAGTGCGCCGCCACTGGCCCCTTCGCCAATGATAACGCAAATAACGGGCACCTTTAGCCGCATCATCTCAAAAATATTACGGGCAATGGCTTCTCCCTGCCCACGCTCTTCTGCCTCCAGCCCGGGGTAGGCACCGGGTGTATCTATTAAAGTAATAATTGGCTTGTTAAATTTTTCGGCCAGTTTCATTAGCCTAAGTGCTTTGCGGTATCCTTCGGGGTTGGCCATACCAAAATTTCTTATTTGGCGCATCTTGGTATTAATACCTTTTTGTTGGCCGATAATCATAACGGTTTCGCCATCCATATCAGCAAATCCACCCACCATTGCTTTATCGTCTTTTACATTTCTGTCTCCGTGTAGCTCAACAAAGTTGCTGCACATTTTTTCGATGTATTTTAAGGTATATGGCCGGTCGGGATGGCGGCTAAGTTGTACTTTTTGCCAAGGGGTTAAATTTTGGGTAAGCGTTCTTTTTGTTTCTACAATTTTATCTTCAAGTGGGCCAATAGCAGGGCTCATATCAGTTTTGTTTTTTTCCTGCGTGGCTTTTAATAATTCTATCTGGTCGTATAAATCCTTAATTGGTTTTTCAAAATCAAGGAACTGGCGGTTTTTTAATTCAGGCATATAAATGATTTACAATTATTTGTTTATAACTAAAACTAATTGTGGGGGCAAATATAAAATTACGGCAGAGATTTTTTTAATAAAAATTTTGGCAGAAAAAATGAATCTCCTATCTTCGCACTCCCTAAAAATAATAACAGGTTCGGTTACTGAATTTGTTGGTATAAATAGGGTAGTAGGATTGGTAGTTCAGTTGGTTAGAATGCCGCCCTGTCACGGCGGAGGTCGCGGGTTCGAGTCCCGTCCAGTCCGCAAAAGAATTTCTTTAAAATGTAATATGGACGCTGGTTTCAGCGTCCATACTGCGTTTTAGGGAATTATAGTTCTCCATAATGGTAATCGCTGGAAGTTGTGGTATGCCGCTATAAACCGTTTTTTGCTTCAACATTGCTTCAACATTTTAAAGCTGGTTTATGGAGAACATCAAAGTGTACCCGGAAGTATATAAGCACAGGCTAAATGAGGCCGGAGAATGTAGTATTATTATTATAGTACTACACAACCGTTCTATTATAGTTAGAGATAAGTTGAATAAAAAAATTCCCTAATCCGACTGGAACGAAAAAGGCCTTCTTCCGCTCCGGGTCTCCCACCTAATACTAACCCACACTCATAATACAAAAATTTTCCAGGCGGGTTTCGGTGCAGTAGGTAATGTGTGCCGGCAGAACCCGTCGCTACTCAAAAAATCTGATTAAGATTTAAACAGTTAACCGGGATAGCGCCGAGTCCCACGGCTCTGCTATAAGGCTCATTGTGGAGACTCGGCTGAAAAATCTTGAATTTACAGGAGACCCGGAGCCGAAGGAAAAAAGTACTATCCAGCACAAAAGCACAAGTACCCTGCCGCACAATGCCAGCGCTGCATACGTACACTAAAGGCAAGCTTTGTTACGCATTACCGTTTTTAAAACCTGGGCTCACAGGCAGGTCGCCACAAAACTTGCCGAAAATTTATCAATAACTGTACATGCAATAAAGGGCATGCCATCGCATGCCCTTTATTTATTATTACTAACCCTTTATTGATTTAAGATCCGCAACTAATACAGCCATCCTGCATAGTACATACAGGTCCGTCTGTTTGCTCGGGTTGTACGTCGCTGCTGGTTTGTACGGTATTGTTTACCGCCTCAGTTACGGGTACTATTTCTATATTGCCTTGCTTTTCTACCGTAAACTGTACCGCTTGTGTAGCTGCCTTGGTACGCAGATAGTACATGCCTGTTTTAAGCCCTTTTTTCCAGGCGTAAAAATGCATAGACGTTAGTTTGGATGCAGTGGGATTATCTACAAATAAATTCAACGATTGCGATTGACAGATATAGGCGCCTCTATCGGCAGCCATATCAATAATGGTACGCTGTTTTATTTCCCATACCGTTTTGTACAGTTCTTTAATATGGGTCGGTATTTCGTCAATTTGCTGTACAGAGCCATTGGCAGCAATAATTTTGTTTTTCATTGCATTGCTCCACAATCCAAGGTTTACCAGGTCTTTCAACAAGTGTTTGTTTACAATAATAAACTCGCCGCTTAATACACGTCTTGTATAAATATTGCTGGTGTAGGGTTCAAAGCACTCGTTGTTACCCAATATTTGAGAGGTGGAGGCAGTAGGCATGGGTGCTACCAATAAGGAGTTTCTTACGCCATACTGCGCTACTTGCTGCTTGAGGGTATCCCAATCCCAACGGTTGGTAGGGCTGGTGCCCCACATATCAAACTGAAATATTCCTTTAGACACGGGTGAGCCGGCATAGGTTTGATAAGCCCCTTCTTGTTTTGCCATGTCTTTACTGGCTGTCATGGCGGCAAAATAAATTGTTTCAAAAATATCCCTGTTTAGCAATTTGGCCAGGTCGCTTTCAAAAGGCAGGCGCAGTAAAATAAATACATCTGCCAGCCCCTGAACACCCAGGCCAATGGGCCGGTGCTTAAGGTTAGAGGTGGCCGCTTCGGGTACTGGGTAATAATTGTTGTCAATTATTTTATTTAGGTTTTTAGTAGCCTGGTAGGTTACCTCGTACAATTTATCGTGATCAAATTTACCGTCTATTACAAAGCGGGGCAAAGCCAGCGATGCCAGGTTACATACCGCCACTTCATCTGGCGATGTGTATTCCATAATTTCGGTGCAAAGGTTGCTGCTTTTAATAGTGCCCAGGTTTTGCTGGTTGCTTTTGCGGTTGGCCGCATCTTTATACAGCAGGTACGGGGTGCCGGTTTCAATTTGCGATTCTAAAATTTTAAACCACAAATCTTGCGCTTTTATTTTTTTGCGTGCCTTGCCAGCCTGCTCGTATTGCAGGTATAAGGTTTCAAAATCCTGTCCCCAGCTTTCGCCCAGGCCGGGTGCTTCGTTGGGGCAAAACAAGCTCCAGTCTTCGTTGGCCTCTACCCGTTTCATAAACAAATCGCAAATCCACAGGGCAAAAAACAGGTCTCTAGCCCTCAGCTCTTCTTTACCATGGTTTTTGCGCAGGTCTAAAAATTCAAATACGTCTGCATGCCAGGGCTCCAGGTAAATGGCAAAAGCGCCTTTGCGTTTGCCACCGCCCTGGTCTACATAGCGGGCAGTATCGTTAAATACCCTTAGCATGGGTATAATGCCGTTACTGGTGCCATTGGTGCCACCAATATAGCTGCCGGTAGCTCTTATATTATGAATGGCCAGGCCAATGCCTCCGGCACTTTGCGATATTTTAGCGGTTTGCTTAAGGGTATCATAAATACCGTCTATGCTGTCGTCTTTCATGGTAAGCAAAAAGCAACTGCTCATTTGCGGTTTGGGTGTGCCGGCATTAAACAGGGTGGGGGTGGCATGCGTCATCCAGCGCTCACTCATCAGGTGATAGGTTTTAATGGCGCTGTCCATATCTGTTTTATGAATACCCACGGCTACCCTCATGTACATGTGCTGTGGGCGCTCGGCAATTTTGCCATTTAGTTTTAGCAGGTACGATTTTTCGAGGGTTTTAAAACCAAAATAATCAAACCCATAATCCCTGTCGTAAATAATGGTGCTGTCCAGCAGGTCGGCATTGGCTTCAATAATTTCCATTACATCATCGGCCACCAGTGGCATTTTTTTGCCCGAGGCATTGTCTACACAATTGTACAGCAGGCGCATGGTGTCCGAAAAACGTTTTTCGGTGTTTTTGTGCAGGTTGCTTACGGCAATCCTGGAGGCCAGTATGGCGTAATCGGGGTGTGTAATGGTGAGGGAGGCGGCTGTTTCGGCGGCCAGGTTATCCAGCTCGGTAGTGGGCACGCCCTGGTAAATACCTTCGATGGTTTTTTTTGCTACGTCTATTACATTTACCAGCGGGCTGAGGCCATAACTCAATTTTTGAATACGGGCTGTTACCTTATCAAATTTTACGGGCTCTTGCTTGCCGCTTCTTTTTATTACGTAGGTCATAAAATAATAGGAGTAATTTATTTTGTTATCAACAGTTGTTTTTTATAGCAGCATCGTTGCGTCGCACACTTTTACTTTTTTGCTTTGCCGGGCATATAGCTGCAGTACAAGGGTGCGACGCCACCGCAGCCGATGCCAGCACAGCGGCTGGTTACCTAAAAATCGTCATCGGTGCTAAACACTTGTGCATCTTTACTGCTCATTACACCGGCTTTTTGATAGTCGCCCACTCTTTTTTCAAAAAAGTTTGTTTTGCCTTCCAGCGATATCATTTCCATAAAATCAAAAGGATTGGCCGTGTTGTATACTTTGGTACAGCCCAGTTCTGCCAGCCAGCGGTCGGCTACAAACTCAATATATTGCTGCATTAATTTGGCATTCATACCAATCAGGTCTACAGGCAATGCTTCGGTAATAAATTCTTTTTCGATGGTTACGGCATCGGTAATAATTTCTGTTACCTGCTGGGTGGTTAACTTGTTTTGCAGCATGCTGTACAGCAGGCAGGCAAATTCGCAATGCAGGCCCTCATCCCGGCTAATGAGCTCGTTGCTAAAAGTAAGGCCGGGCATAAGGCCCCGTTTTTTTAGCCAAAAGATGGAGCAGAAGCTGCCGCTAAAAAAGATGCCCTCTACGGCGGCAAAAGCTACGAGGCGCTCGGCAAAACTGCCGTTTTGTATCCACCGCAGGGCCCACTGTGCTTTTTTGGTTACGGCAGGTACAGTATCGATGGCATGAAATAGTTTGTGTTTTTCCTGGGGGTCTTTTATGTAGGTATCAATCAGCAGTGCGTAGGTTTCGCTGTGTATGTTTTCCATCATTATCTGAAAACCATAAAAGCAGCGGGCCTCGGGCAGCTGTACCTCACTCATAAAGTTTACGGCCAGGTTTTCGTTTACAATACCATCGCTGGCAGCAAAAAAGGCCAGTACATGCGATATAAAGTGGCGTTCGCCATCGTTAAGGTTTTCCCAGTCTTTAAGGTCGGCACTCAGGTCAATTTCTTCAGCTGTCCAAAAGCTGGCTTCGTGGCGCTTGTACTGCTCCCAAATTTTGGGGTAGTTGATGGGCAGAATAACAAAACGGTCTTTGTTTTCTTTTAATAATATTTCCTCTGTATGCTGCATAAAAAATAGTGTTTGTTGGTAAACTGCCGGCAAAAGGTATAGTGCTGAAAGTATCACTGCCATGGGGTGGGGCAGTGCTAACAGTACTATGCTTTTCACCCGAAAGCAGTAATAACTGGATAATGATTTGGCAGGTCTTCTGACTTACTCAATTGTTTACGGCCTTCCCACCCTTGCTAAAGCCGGGCAGTGGCTTGCAGCATAAACAATTTTTTAAAACGAGTTAACAGCTACGGGGATAGTACCGGAATTACACCGGATTCCCTTTTAATGAAACCGGCCCTGTGGCAGATTGTCAACCAAAATCAATACAAACATAACAAGGCTGCTACTGGCATGCCTAAGTTGTTATACACGATGTGTTGAAAAATAAATTAGCAGGCAGTTGCCGTAAGCTACAACAGTGTATTGTTGGGCATTTTGCTGGTTGGGTATGGCATCAGGCAGGGTTTTGCTGCAGCAACAATTGCTGGGCAATGGCCAAATCGGTTGGCTGGGTAATTTTAATATTATTTTCTTCGCCCTGTACCAAGTGTACGGTTAGGCCAAAAGCCTCTACCACGGTGGCTTCGTCGGTAAATTTATCTTTATAATCGATGGTAAAAGCGGGCAGTAATATTTTACTGTGAAAGGTTTGGGGCGTTTGTACCAGTTTTACAAGGCTACGATCCAAGGGTTGGTTGCCATCGTCTTTTAGTATCCTTACACTATCCTTACAATCAATAACAGGTATGGCCGAGCCATGTTCGGCGGCCGCCTCGTAACAGCGACAAATAAGTTGCTGGCTTACCAGGCATCGCACTGCATCGTGTACAAACACAATACCCTCGTTGGTTACCAGTTGCAGCCCATTTTGTACCGAGTGAAATCGGGTGCGGCCGCCGGCGGTTATTTGTATGCGGCGGTAATCAAAATAAGCATCTATAATTTCTTGCCCGGCGCCGATATATTCTTCTGGCAATACCAGTATAATGGTTAAATCTTGATAAGCCTGCAAAAAGGCTTGCAGGGTGTAGTATAATACGGGCTTGCCATTGAGTAGTAAAAATTGTTTGGGTAATGGGCTGTTCATCCTGCTGCCGCTGCCGCCGGCCACTATTACTGCTGTTTTGTTCATATAAAATAGATGTGAAAATGAAATATTGGATATGAAATTATTGATTGCCGTAAATGGCTACCTCATGGAGGCCATCGCTGTTTTTTACTGCTCTGTACATACCGGCGCTGTTAAATAGCAGGGCGGTATTGCCCTTAGCGTCTACCCCTATCATACCGCCTTCTCCATCTATAGCGGGTAGCTTTGTATGCACTACTAAATGCATGGCCTGCTGCAGGTTTAGGTTTTTATATTCTATCAGGCAGCTAACATCGTAAGCAGTAACGGCTCTTATAAAAGGCTCGCCGTGGCCGGTACAACTGATGGCGCAAGTGTTGTTATTGGCATACGTGCCGGCGCCTATTACCGGGCTATCGCCAATGCGGCCATACTTTTTATTGGTCATACCACCGGTACTGGTAGCCGCAGCAATATTGCCCCTTGCATCGCAGGCTACGGCACCCACGGTGCCAAATTTTTTATCTTTCATCAGTTGCTCCAGCTGTTGCTGGTTATGATCTAGCAGGTATTCGTTACTATCCCTTGCCAGCTTCCATTGATCGTACCTGAATTGCGAAAAAAAATAATCGTCGGGTGCAATGGCCAAGCCTTGGGTGAGGGCAAATTCTGCTGCTCCGTCGCCACTTAAAAATACATGGTTGCTGTGCTGCATGATAGCGGCAGCCAGTTTTACCGGGTTGCATACATTGCGTACGCCAGCCACCGCACCTGCGGCAAGGTTACTGCCATCCATGATGGCGGCATCCATTTCGTGCTGGCCCCTTTTGGTAAATACCGATCCACGGCCGGCATTAAAAAGGATATTATCTTCCAGGCATACAGTGGCAGCTTGCACCGCATCTACCGCCGTACCGCCGTTTTGCAACAGGGTGTAGCCGGCATCAAGGGCCTGTTGCAGGGCGGTGAGGTATGCCTCCTCCAACTGTGGCGTCATATCTGCCGGTAATATGGTGCCAGCACCGCCATGTATGGCTAACGAAATTTTTTGCATGCCTTTTTTATGAGCGCCGAAATTATATAAATGAACAGAATTAAAGCGCTTTATTTTATTTAAAATTACCAGCCTGTATATGTACTTGTACAAGTAAAACGCAACAAGCCGGCTGCATCAGCCGGCTTGTTGCGTTAGGTACCCAGTTTTACTGCGTAATAAAACCCTCTTTTAGCATGCTTTTATATACCACTTTGCTTACTTCGTCTGTCATTTTATCTACTCCGCCGGGGTCGGTAGATTCTGTTAAACTGCTCCAGATAAGTTTATCTTTTTTTATCGAAAAAACATTGGTTTCTACCGAGTAGGTTTTGGTAGTGTAATAGCGATCGGGGGTGCTGTAATACTCCCATCCACGGCGCATGTATCCGCCAAACGATCTGTAATATACCGGGTAGGTGCTAAATGTGCCGGGGGTGTAGTTTACCTCTTTGTCCACATCTACCAGCCGCATAGTAATAGCGCCATCAAAACCATCGGCATGCAACTGCTCCCTGATGGCTTCGGATATTTCTTTTTTTACTTCGGTACCGCCAATATATTGGTAAGATGGTATGCCGGTAACGCCTTTGTTTTTTAACATGGCCACCAGTTTATCCTCTGTACTGCGGCGGTTGGCTTCGTTGCGTAGCATGGCTACCACCAGTATTTTATCAAGCTTATCCAGCGATACCTGTGTATCGGCATCCCGCCAGCTTTTAGCGATTTTGGTAGAATTGCAGGAGCTGGTAATAAGCGCTGTAAGCAGGATGCCTACCATAAAAAGTTGTTTCATGATTGTTTTTTTAAGTAAGATTAATAGTGCCGGCACCCTTGGGGTATTGTGTGGCGTTAGTACATAAAATTACTGCAAAGTTATAGGTGGGGATGTTTTTATTTAATTAAATTTTTTATAATACTAAGGGCCGCTGCAACGCAGCGGCCCTTAGTATTAATGATAAGCAATGGTTAATAATGCCAGCGCACAAAAGCCTCCATAGCGGCAAATTGGGTAAGCCCCAGCTGTGCATATAATTTAGCGGTATTAGCGTTTCTTTCTTCGGCCCTTTGCCAAAACTCCCGGGCATCACTACCCTGAAAGGGTACGGTATCTTTTTGGCTTTGGTGTATAAAAATACCGTTGCGTTTTTTTACCACTTGGTCGGGGCTCATGGGTACGGCCATTTCAATTTCGGTAATATCCCACTCTTGCCATGCGCCTTTGTACAGCCACAGCCAACAGTGGTTTACCCAAGTGGCGCCACTGGCTTTAATGCGTTGCAGGGCAGTAATCACTACATCAAAACAAACTTTATGAGTGCCATGCGGATCGGCAAAATCGCCTGCACAAAAAATTTGATGTGGCTGTAATTTATTAAGCAGTTCAACGGTGATTGCTACATCTGCTTCTCCCATCGGATTTTTTTCGATGGTGCCAGTTTCATAAAACGGCAGGTTTTGAAAATGAATTTGATCATCTGTTAAGCCAACGTATTTACAAGTGGCTTTAGCTTCGCAGCGGCGTATAAGGCCTTTGATGGCCCGTATTTCGGCCGTGTCTTTATCGCTGGTTTTTTTGGTACTTAAAAAACTAATGGCTTCGTGTAATAGTTTACGGCTTTTGGTATCGTCAATATCAAACATTTTTTCGAAGCCTACTGCAAAATCGATAAAGCGGGTTACAAACTCATCGGTTACGGCAATGTTGCCACTGGTTTGATAAGCTACATGCACCTCATGCCCTTGGTCGTGCAGGCGCATAAAAGTGCCGCCCATGCTAATAATATCATCATCGGGGTGTGGAGAAAAGATGACTGATTTTTTTGGGAACGGGGCTGGCCGCTCAGGATGGGTAAGGCGCTGTTCGGTAGGTTTGCCACCGGGCCACCCGGTAATGCTGTCTCTCAGCATATAAAATACCTGCAGGTTTATTTCGTAGGCGTCGCCTTTTTCAACCAATAAATCGCTCAGGCCATTATCGTTATAATCGTGGTTGGTAAGGCTTAAAACAGGTTTGGAGAGTTTTAAAGATAGATCCACAACGGCCTTGCGTATCATTTTGCTGGTCCACTCACACTCACCGGTTAGCCAGGGACGCTTAAATCGGGTTAGCTCGCTGGCGGCTGTTTCGTCTACCACAAAAGTAACATCATCATGGTTTTGCAGTAACGAGGCTGGTACCTCTTCGGTATCATCCAGCTCGCTGGCTTGTTGTATTACCGGTGCTTTGGCCTGGCCCCAGGCCATTAATATTATTTTTTTTGATTTTAAAATGGTGCCTATACCCATGGTAATGGCCATACGGGGTACTTCGCTCATATTGCCAAACTCGTAGCTATTGGCCAGCCGGGTGCTGTTATCTAAAGCCGTTAAACGGGTTTTGGTGTAAATACCGCTACCGGGCTCATTAAATCCAATATGGCCATTGATACCGATACCCAATATTTGTAAATCGATACCGCCAGCGTCTTCAATCTGTTTTTCGTAGCTGGAGCAGTGTTCTTTCATTTTTTCTTTGGGTACCATGCCATCGGGCAGGTGGTAGTTGCTGGGGTCGATGTCTGTTTGCTCAAACAGGTTTTTACGCATAAAATAATGATAACTCTGCAAGGCATCTTTCTCCATCGGGTAATACTGATCGAGGTTAAAGGCAATTACATTTTTAAAACTAAGCCCTTCTTCTTTATGCAGCCGTACCAACTCTTTGTACAAAGTTTTTGGAGAAGAGCCGGTAGCAAGGCCTATTACACATTTTTTGCCGGCGGCTTCTTTTTCTTTTATCAGGCTGGCAATTTCTTTGGCAACAAATACAGAGCCCTCCCCGGGGCTGGAGAAAATTTTAACGGGGATCTTTTCTAAAGAATCGATCATACTGGTTGACTTTTTTGTAACCATAAGTGCAGGCTTTTTGATTTTTGTAATATCGTTTACTGCTGAAATTAAAACAGCAACTGTATTAAAATGGCAACAATGGCGGGGGCAATTTTATTTTTTAGCTCTTTAATGGCTTTGTAAATAAGATTGCGGGCAGCCTGGTAATTTATTTGCATAAGCTCACTAACCTCCTCGTAACTGAGGTTTAAATAAAACTTTAGGTAAATGATTTCTTTTTGCCTGGGCGATAACTGGCTAATGGCATCTAATACCTGTTTGTTTTTTTGAGCGTCTGTTTCCTTGTTAATCAATAGCACATCCTGCCCCAGCACAAACGTTTGCTGGTTATCTGCTGCCAATAAACTTGTTTTGCTGTTTTTAGCCAGCAACTTCATCAGCTTAAATTTAAATGCAGTAAAAAGGTATGCTTTTACTGATTGCACTTCGGCTTTACCGCTGGTACGCCATATGTCTATAAATAATTCTTGTATACAGTCTTCTACCAGGTTGGTATCATCGGTAATGCGGCATCCATAATTATATAAGCCGGTATAATATTTTTTGAAAACAGCCGAAAAAGCCCCGCCATCACCCAACCGAAACTGGTTCCACAGCATTGCATCCTTTTCGTTATCATACATATCCATAATAAGTACACAGGGCGGTTAGCAATCGTAAGCAGTAGTATAGAATTACAAATAAACAAAAGGTTTTGCTGGTATAGGGGCAAGAAATAATTTTTTTTTCGTTTTTTTTTAATTAAACGGTTACAAATAATACTTTCACCTTCACTTTTACTAACACAGTAGTAAATTATGACCCATACGTTTAACAGTGCGGCAGAAATGGCGGCCGATGAGGCTTTTTTAAATTGGTTTTACAAAAAAGACGAGGCCAGCATACAACAGTGGCAAAGCTGGATGGATGCTAATCCTGCACAGCAGCCATTGATAACAGAGGCGGTTAGCTTGCTGCAGGCATTACAGCTGGCAGAAAAACCATTGCCCGCCGGCCAGTTGCAAGCGGCGGAAGCAAGGCTTATGGCAGCTATCAAAACCCAGCCTGCGCAGGAGGCTCCGTTGGTAAAAATAGGCAGGTTTCGCTTAAAATATGTAGCTGCAGCGGCTGCAGTGCTGGCACTGGTACTGGTTGGTTTAAAATTTATCAGCAGCCCTGCTGCAGTAAGCTAC
The DNA here is from genome assembly GCA_039796475.1 of Bacteroidota bacterium. Taxonomy (GTDB): domain Bacteria; phylum Bacteroidota; class Bacteroidia; order Chitinophagales; family Chitinophagaceae; genus Ferruginibacter. The sequence continues at coordinate 27,593 of JBDKJT010000124.1, forward strand.
AACACTGCTTTTGGCGAAATAGCCACCCGGCAATTGCCAGATGGCAGCACCGTTACCTTAAATGCACATACACAACTTGCACATAGTAAAAACTGGCAACCAGGCACCAGCCGGGAAGTATGGTTAAATGGGGAAGCCTATTTTCAGGTACAAAAAACACCCGGCAGCGATAAATTTATTGTACATACCGATGGGTTTGATATTGAAGTGACCGGAACTGCTTTTACAGTTAAAAATTTGCCCCAAAAAAACATTATTATACTCAAAGAAGGCAGCGTACTACTACAGCAAAAAGGCCAGGATGCCCTGCAAATGAAGCCGGGAGAAAAGGCAGAGATGGTAAACGGAAAGATTGTGAAGCAACCTGTGGGCAAAACAGATTACCTTGCATGGACAGAACGTAAACTGGTATTTGATAATACCCCTATTGCAGAAGTGGCCAGTACCATTGTTGAGCATTATGGTGTACAAGTAACCATTAATGGCGATGGCACCCGGCAGCAAACCATTACGGGGATATTACCTAACAATAACCTTGCAGTATTGTTACAAGCTTTACAGGCAACTGGCGATTTTAGCATTAGCCAAAACAATCACAGCATCGTTATATCGGGTAAGCAATAACCAGTATTTCGGCTGTAATTGTTGAATGAGGATACCAAAACTAACTAAAACACTGCTATGCATTGTATTTGCCCTGTTGTGGGCTGATACCAATATTTGTGTTGCCCAGCAACAACCCTCTGGTAATATCCTCAATAAAAAAACTACTACTGCTACTCCATCCAACGAAAAAAAATTGGTAAACATTTTACGGGAATTAAACCGGGTTAAAGGTGTTTATTTTATGTTTTCAGATGCGGCCTTGGGGGATATCATGGTGCAGCAACCAGGCGATTTTTTGGCAAGCACCGAGCAGATATTGGA
>JBDKJT010000125.1:0-29792 GCA_039796475.1 Bacteroidota bacterium
AAGCACCTGTATGTTTTTGCTAAAGGGCACTGCCACCGGGTTTACAGCCTGCAGCATGGATGCACTTTCGTTGTCGGCGGTTATCCATTGCAACTGGCCGCTTTGTTGCAAGGGCAATATATTTTCTTTTAAAAAAGAGGCTTTTTCCCGGTCGTTTGGCTGGGTAGCCCATTGCCAATGTGGTTGGTTACTCCAGTAAGTTGCATTTTTAAATGCCGGCACCAGTGCATCACCAATTTTTTCAACAGCGCCACCCACATGATCAAAATGCAGGTGGGTTAGCAGTACATCGGTTATATCATCTTTTGTAAAGCCATGTGCCGCCAGTGAACGTTGCAAGGTGTCTTCGCCATGTAAATGATAGTGAGCAAAAAATTTATCCTCCTGCTTATTGCCAATACCTGTATCAATTAAAATCAACCGGTCTTCATCCTGCACCAGCAGGCAACGCATAGCCCAGGTACACAAATTATTTTCATCGGCAGGCACCAGCTTATTCCATAATTGCTTGGGCACCACACCAAACATAGCGCCACCATCTAATTTAAAGTAGCCGGTGTTAATGGTATATAGTTTCATATAGGCCTGTTATTAATTTAGTTAGTATTACCGCTATGCTGTTTTTCTTTTGCAGCAGTAAACAGCAGCATAATAAATCCCAGCACAAAAAATACTACCAGCGATAAAATGGATTGGCGGATAGTACTAACACCCTCTATAATACCAAAAGTAAATAAGCCAATTACGATGGCCAGCTTTTCTGTTACATCATAAAAACTAAAAAACGAGGCGGTGTCTTTTGTTTCGGGCATTAGCTTACTGTAGGTAGACCGGCTGAGCGATTGTGTGCCACCCATTACCAGGCCCACCACCGATGCCAGTATGTAAAAATGCATTTCGGTATTGATGAAGTAACCTGCAATACATACCCCCACCCATAGCAGCACCGTTAATATGAGCACCCGTATATTGCCAAACACCGTACTTAATTTAGACATGGCAATGGCGCCTAATATGGCTACCAGCTGAATGATCACTGCGGTGATAATCAATTTATCGTTGGGCAACTTTAATTCCTTAATACCAAAATCTATGGCCACCAGCATTACCGTTTGCAAGCCCATGCTGTAAAAAAAGAAAGCACCGAGGTAGCGCTTAAGCACCGGCATATGCTTTAGCTGATCCCACACAATTTTTAACTCTTTAAAACCATTGGCCAGCACATGTGTTTTATCGTTTCTTTCTTTTTTGCTGCTGATGGGTAATACTTTAAAAGTAATTTGGGCAAATGCCACCCACCAAATACCCACCAGCAAAAAGGTAAGCTTAAGTGGCAAGGCTTTATCGTGGGTAATAAACAGCACCATGGCAAAGCCAATCATTTGCATAATAACGCTACCAATATAACCCATGGAATAGCCCTTGGCACTAATGCGGTCCATATCTTTTTCGGAGGCAATATCTGGCAGGTAAGAGTTGTAAAAAACCTGGCTGCCATAAAAACCAATACCGGCCAGCATAAAGCATACTAAACCCAGGGTAACATGGTTGCCATCAAAAAAATACATTACCGAGCAGCTGGCTGCACCCAGGTAACAAAAAAAGCGCATGAAGTTTTTTTTGTTACCCTTGTAATCGGCAATAGAAGAAAGAATGGGCGATAAGGCTGCAATAATTAAAAAAGCAATTGCCAGCACATAATCTTTTAGCTCGGTATTTTTAAACACCCGGCCCAAAAAAGGCACGCCATCTTTAAAAGCAGGATTGTCGGGCCCGGTAACTGCGGCATAATAGGCCGGGAAAAAAGTGGTGGTGATAACCAGGTTGTATACCGAATTGGCCCAATCGTACATGGCCCATCCATTAATTACTTTTTTGCTGGCAGTTTGCATGGATAAATCTATTAAGCAATCAAATTAACAATAATTAGGCAAGATATGATAAAACGAACAGCGGATTAATCAGCGCTTACAGTATGGAGCACAGCAGGCGGCACAGCTATATATTACCAGCTTTGATAAAAGCTGTTGACTAAATTAGGCCAAGTGTAATGAGTATTAAAATAACGATACCAATAATAATGCGGTAAACACCCCAAACAAAAAAGCCATGCTTTTTTAAAAAGCCAATAAAAAACTTTATGGCCAGCATTGCCACTATAAAGGATACTACACTGCCAAATAATAATACCAGCAGGTTTTGTGTACCCAATACTTCTGGATGATCGGTATAAGTATCCATAAAACTTTTGGCCGAAGCGGCAAACATGGTAGGCACGGCTAAAAAAAACGAAAACTCTGCTGCTTCGTTACGGGTAAGCTTTTGTGCCATACCGGTAATAATGGTGGCAGCGCTGCGGCTTAACCCGGGAAAAATAATGGCCAGCACCTGCCCACAGCCAATTACAAAAGCACGGCGGTTATCAACGGCTTCCTCCTTATCAAACATCGCATGGCTAAACAGCTTATCTATAAACAATAAAATAATGCCCCCCACTACCATTACCCAAGCTATAAATGTAATACTGCCCAGTGCCGCATCTATGTGCTTTTTTAATAAATAGCCCGCTATCAACGAGGGTATTACCGCCAGTATAATTTTAAAATAAAAATCCTTTTTACTAAAATCAAAAAACTTTTTACGGTACAATACCACTACCGCCAGTATAGCGGCTAACTGTATTACCACTTCAAACATTTGAGAAAAAGGGGCCTCCGTATCTACACCTACCAGCGGGCTCACAAACTTCATGTGGGCGGTAGACGATATGGGCAAAAACTCTGTTAACCCTTCTACCACTGCAATTATAAATGCCTGAAAAAAATTCATGCTATGTGTTGTTAAAATAAAAGCACTGCCAATACAGTGCTTTCAAAGGAATAATTATTTATAAAAATGGTAATTGTACCGGTACAAATGCCAATGCTTTATCAGGCCTTGGGCTTTTTCATAATAGCAAAAATTTCTATCACAAAACCTGCTACTATTAATATAGGTGCAATGGTAATACGGGTAGTGCTGTACACTTCATGATCGTTAAACTGGGTTGGGTCGGCACTTTTACCACCCGACATTAAAAAGAAACCCAGGGCCATTACCGCCAGGCCCGCCAGCATCCAGGTATAATTATCCTTGCCAAACAAAGGATTTGCCACAGGTTGTTTTTTATCGTTAGCCATAGTTAGTTGTGTATTTGTGCAAATAAAAGAAATAATTTTTAATGGCTGGCTTAATACAAATCATCCAGCTTCATTTGCAGGTATTTTATTACCGAGCGGTGTGTACTCACCAGCGAAATGGTTACCCCCAATATTAAAATACCCGTAATAATCAGCGCCATATTTTGCCCATCCCTCAGCAACCGCAACCAGGGCACAAATTTTTCTACCAGCAATATAAAGCCAAACACTGCCACTATGGCCAGTGCGGCCGATATTAACCCATTAATAATAGCCCTTACATCCAGCGGCTTGGTAATAAAGCTACGGGTAGCCCCTACCATTTGCATGGTTTTAATTAAAAACCGGTTGCTGTACATGGCCAGCCGGATGGTATTATCGATAGAAATAATCACAATAATAGACAGGATAATGGCAAACACCAATATGCCCGCCGCAATATACTTGGTATAAGAGCTTACATAACCAACGGTTTCTTTAGGATACTGAAACTCGTTCATCACACCAGAAAAATTAGCCTCCAGGTAATTGCTTAATAAGGCAAGGCTATCTTTGTTCATATAATCGGCCTTTACATAAAAATCGATGCTTTCTGGCAAAGGGTTGTTGGTAATAAATTTTTTCCAGCTGCTGTCGTTTTCTGCATTCCATTTTTCCACCGCCTTATCCTTGGTAACATACTCGGCCGTTTTTACATAAGGCAGGCTGGTGATATAATTTTGTAAAGAGTCTATCTGTATTTTTTTGGCTGTAGGGGCAATCCAGGCATGCACCTGAATATTTTCCCTAAACATTTCGCCCGATTTTTTAAGATTTAAAAACAACCAGCCTACAATACCAAATAAAAAAAGTACCAGCGCCACACCAATAATGGCATAGCCGTAAGATGGTTTGCTGCGTTTTGCTGAGGCTGTTTTACCGAATTGAGACATCCTTAGTAATGGGTTAATTTGATTGAATGTTATTGATTGTTACCAGCAGCCTGCCTTTTATCCGCTGCAGTGGCGTCGCACCCTTGTACCTTATATCCCTATGCACCCTGCCAAATATTACCCAACCTGTACAATGGTTTGCCAATGGACAACCGCCGCAAAAGTAAGGTTTTTAGCTGCTTTGATGTACTTTTGGCGTCGCTAAAAAATACCGGCATCAAATATATTTGGTTATAGCCGTATCATTTGCGGCAGTAATGTTAAAAATAAAAACGCCAGCTCCTGCTGTTTTTTAAAACGCAAAAAGCAAGGCGCTTAAATACCTATTATAATGGAATACAAGTTTACCGACATTGAACAAAAATGGCAGCAACAGTGGAAAAACAGCAACACTTACCGGGTAAGCAATACCAGCAGCAAGCCTAAGTATTATGTACTGGATATGTTTCCCTACCCCAGTGGCGCCGGCCTGCATGTAGGCCATCCGCTGGGATATATTGCCTCGGATATATACAGCCGTTACAAAAGGCTAAAAGGCTTTAATGTACTGCACCCAATGGGCTTTGATAGTTTTGGATTACCTGCCGAACAATATGCGATAGAAACCGGCCAGCACCCTGCCGAAACCACTCAAAAAAACATCGCCACTTTTAAAAGCCAGCTTGATAAAATTGGCTTTTGCTACGATTGGGAAAGAGAAGTACGCACCAGCGATCCATCCTACTACCGCTGGACACAAAAAATATTTTTAGACCTCTTTAATAGTTACTACGATAAAGCCGCCAACAAAGCAATGCCCATTAGCCAACTGCTGGCACAGTTTAAAAATACCGGCAACCCCGCCGGCACCCACTACGCCCCCTTTACCGCCAGCCAGTGGAATGGCTTTGACAACAAAACACAGCAAGATATTTTAATGCACTTTCGGCTGGCCTTTAGCAAATATGGCGAGGTAAACTGGTGTGAAGCACTAGGCACCGTATTGGCAAACGACGAAGTGGTAAACGGCCTCAGCGAAAGAGGCGGCCACCCCGTAGTAAAAAAGAAAATGCGCCAATGGTACCTGCGTATTACCGATTATGCCGATCGCTTGCTGCAAGGCCTGGAAACAGTAGACTTTAGCGACAGCATGAAAGATATGCAACGCAACTGGATCGGCAGAAGCGAAGGAGCCGAAATGGATTTTGATATTAAAGACAACCATCAAAAACTAAGGGTGTACACCACCCGGCCCGATACCATTTTTGGGGTTGACTTTATGGTAGTAGCACCCGAACATGAACTGGTAAATCAAATTAAATCTGCCAGCCAGGCCGCCGCCGTAGATGAATATGTTGCTTATGTAAAAAGCCGCAGCGATGTAGACCGTATGGCAGAAAAAAAGATTACGGGCTGCTTTACCGGCGCCTATGCCATCAACCCGTTTAATGGGGTTGAAATACCTGTATGGATCAGCGAATATGTATTGGCAGGCTATGGCACGGGCGCTATTATGGCAGTACCCTGCGGCGATGAAAGAGATTTTAAATTTGCACAGCATTTTAACATCCCCATTACCAATATTATTGGCCAGCATTTTAATGGCCAGGAAGCCAACCCTACCAAAGAAGCCATACTGGAAAACAGTGGTTTTTTAAATGGCCTGCTCATGAAAGATGCCATTGGCACAGCCGTAGCTGCTATTGAACAAAAGGGCATTGGCATAAAAAAAATAAATTACAAAATGAGGGATGCCGGGTTTAGCCGCCAACGTTATTGGGGAGAGCCCTTCCCCATTACCTGGCAAGATGGGGTAGCCCAACCCCTGCAGCAAACCAACCTGCCATTACAATTGCCACATGTAGATAAATATGGCCCCGGCCCAGAGGGCGAAGGCCCATTGGCCAATATTGCCGAATGGGTAAACAGCCCCGAAGGCAGGAGAGAAACCAGCACCATGCCCGGCTATGCAGGCAGCAGCTGGTACTTTTTGCGTTATATGGATCCCACCAATACCGAAACATTTTGCAGCCGCAGCGCAAGTGATTATTGGAACCAGGTAGACCTTTATATTGGTGGCACCGAGCATGCTGTTGGCCATTTGCTATACAGCCGCATGTGGACAAAAGTGTTGTATGATTTAGGATATATTGGTTTCGACGAGCCTTTTAAGCGGCTGGTAAACCAGGGAATGATACAGGGCAGCAGCCGCTTTGTATACCGGATAGCAGGCACTAACCAATTTGTATCTGCAGGTAAAAAAAATGAGTACGATGTACAACCCCTGCATGTAGATGTAAATATTGTAGACGGTGTACAACTGGATGTAGAAGCCTTTAGAAAATGGAAACCCGAATTTGCAGATGCTGAATTTGTATTTGAAGATGGCACTTTTTCATTATCCTGCAGTATGGGTGCTGTAAAAGACATGCAGTACATCTGCGGTGTTGAAACCGAAAAAATGTCTAAATCAAAATACAATACCGTAAACCCAAATGAGCTTTGCGACAAATATGGCGCAGATACTTTTCGCATGTACGAAATGTTTTTGGGCCCGGTAGAGCAAAGCAAACCCTGGGATACAAAAGGTATAGAAGGCGTACACCGCTTTTTACGCAAACTATGGCGCTTGTTTTTTGATGAGCTAAAAGGCAGGGTTTGGAACAATGATGCCGCTACCGATGCTGAGCTTAAAATTTTGCACCGCACCATCAAAAAAATTGAAGAAGATACCGAGCGCTTTAGCTTTAATACAGCAGTAAGCACTTTTATGATTTGTGTAAACGAACTGGCCGATGCTAAATGCCACAAAAAAGAAGTATTGCAGCAACTGCTCATTTTATTAACTCCCTATGCACCACATATAGCCGAAGAATTATGGAGCCAGCTGGGCAATAGCGGCAGCATACTGGATGCCAGCTACCCGGTATTAAATGCTGCCTTACTGGTAGAAAGCAGCAAAGCGTATCCCATATCTATCAACGGTAAGGTAAGGGCTAATATTAACCTGGCACTCGATCTTGACCAGGCTGCTGTAGAACAATTGGTGCTGCAGCATGAAGTAGTGCAAAAATGGCTGGAGGGCAAAGCACCTAAAAAAATTATTTATGTAAAAAACAAAATGGTAAACGTGGTGCTATAACAGCAGCATAAAATACCACTTACATTACTGCTGTGCCGCCCCTTAAAGGGCGGCACATTTTTTTAGCAACCCTAAAAATTGAATTATTGGGTGCAGATAAAATCCAGTGCTTTACAGTTAGCATCGCCTGTGCAAAACTTGCCATTGCATGCCTATCTTTAAACAATGAAACATCATTTTATCAAACAATTTGAATTTGAGCATTGGAGCAATGGCACCATTTTAACAGCCCTGCGTAGTATAAACGAGCCCGATGCCAAAGCGCTGCGGCTTTTTTCTCACCTGCTATCATCACACAGTATGTGGCTGAGCCGGGTAAACTACACAGGTTTTACCTGCACCCTTTTTCAGGAGCGTACGCTGGATGAATGCCAACAATTAATGAACGAAAACCTGGCCGGCTGGAAAATATACCTGGCCGATAAAACAAACGAACAGCTTGCCCAAAGCATCGAATTTTTACCCGCCTGGCAAACCAACCCGGTTAAATCAATCATCCGTATTGATGATGCCATTGTACACCTTATTAACCACAGCAGTTACCATCGTGGGCAAATTATTAGCCGCATAAAAGGCGCTGTAGCCGAGCTGCCGCTAAGCACTTACATTATTTATGCAAGCCAGCAATTGTAATTAATTTTAAATACTACCTGTAGTAATTACCTGCCCTTGTTAGTGTAAGGTGTAAATGGTAAAAGCGATCATCAGCTTTTTTAAAATACCAAAAATGAGGTAAAAGAAAACCCTGCTGCATATATAAGCTGCCAGTAAATTTTGCCACCAGCTGGTATTAAACAGCCGCTTAAAAGCTATGTACATCCAGGGCATCCAAAAAAGCAGGTGCATAAATTCAAAGCTGGTTCCAAACATAAAGCTGGAAAAAGAAGTAGTCCATTTATTATAAAACAACAGGGTAAATGGCCTCATTAACCAACCACCCAGGTTTTTATTGATATACATCGGCATTACATTAATAACGGCATGCAGGCAATACACACAAAGGTTGTATACCATAAAATGCGTAGCCAGTATTAAAGCAGCCCCATAGTATTTTATTTTTTTAAAAAACAACAAAAAAAACAGCAAGGCAAATGCTGGTATCAATATAAATATGAGTGTTTTGGAGTAGGTGCCCACACTTTTATCAAACATTGCCTGCCGGTGTGCTGCCATTTGCCTAAAAGCCATTACGGGCAACTTATCCATACCCAGTACCACACTATCTTTTCTGCCACGGCCGGGTATTACCAATTGGTTATTTTGTACAAAATCTTCTTGGTATTGTTGCTCTATTTGCTCTTGTAGGGTACGGCCCTTTTTAACCCACATACTGTCTATGGCATTTATCGTCCAATTATCAATTGGGTAAGCCCATTTAAAACTTTTATGCGCCGATAAATAGTAATAATGATGATCGGTACTGCTGGGCACATAATCTGTAACCCCTATTTTGCTTACAAGCAGGTAAAATAAAAAAGCTACCACCAGGTACAACTGCACGGGCTTTGCATAAGGTACCCGTACGCCCCTTAAATTTTCTTTGGTAACAAAACCGGGTTTTATAAAATTAAGCTTGATTGTTTTAAGCACTTTACTCTCCCAGTGATAAAAAAAATCAATGGCCTCGTGGATAAAATGGCGGGCAGTCAGCTGTTTTTCTTTAAAAATCTTTTCGCCACACATATTGCAAACCTTACCCCTAAAAGAATGATTACAATTATTACAAGTATGTGTTTCGGTGGCGTAATTAATGTGCGTTGTTTTAATTTTCAATCCCCAATATTTTTAGTGAAAATATAAAAAAACATCATGCAAGCCAGTAATGCATTAATATTAAAGATAACGTAACGGTATACCTTATTTTGAACAATACAAGTATCTTCACCGCATGATGAGCAGGCTGCAAAATATACTTTTAAAACATCAACCTACTTTTTACCCGGTAGTGCCCTTTGCCGCCGATACACAACAACTATTGGCACTTGATTTTACAGCGGCCAATACCGGGCTTACCCCCGGCCTGTTAAAAAGCACCCAGCTGTTAAGCGATTTTATAGCAGCCCAATTAAACGCAGGCAACTACCAGTATGGCATTGGCGGATACAACGAAAACCGGGTGCTTTACCAACGCAGCACTCATTTTAATGGCGATGAGCCACGGAGTATTCACCTTGGTATTGATATTTGGGGAGCAGCAGGCACGCCGGTATTTGCCCCTATGGGTGGCATGGTGCACAGCGTAGCTTTTAACAACCATTTTGGCGATTATGGCGCCACCATTATTTTACAACACCAGTTGGACACAGTTGCTTTTCATACACTGTATGGCCATGTTAGCCTGGGTGATATTGCGGCCTTGTCTGAGGGCATGTATGTAAACAGGGGGCAACAAATTGCACAGTTTGGCACCCCCGAAGAAAATGGTGATTGGCCACCACACCTGCATTTTCAAATTATTGAAGATATGGAACTAAAGGAAGGAGACTACCCGGGCGTATGCAGCCAAAGCGAAAGAGAAAAATATTTACTTAACTGCCCCGATGCCGACCTGATATTGCAACTAATGCAGCATACCTAGTGTACATTCAAGGATGCCGAGCAGGTAACAAAACCAGCCAGCACCAGCAGGCCGCCGCTCATTAATAAGCCCTGCCCTATTCTTTTATCTGGCACAAACAAGCATACCAATCCTATCAGCAGCTCGGCGAGGCCGCCAAAAAAAGCTACCATACCAAAGTAAAAACCATACTCTTTGCCACTACCTCCGTTACCTTGTATGGCAAGCAATATGCTTAGCAGCACAGTAATGGCTACACTTATCAGTAATATTTTTTGTTGCAATTTCATACAGCTATTTATTAATTGCTAATACTTATGCAGTAAGGTATAAAAAATTATACCGCTGGCCAATAGCAACGCTGCAGCTTTTAATACACTATAGGCATATGCCTTTTTTTTAAGCAATGCCAATAGCAAAGCCACCAGCAGGTAAAAGGTGGCGGCGCAAATACTTACAACACCGGCCATTAAAAAAAAACCATTGCCCGGCCAGCTGTCGGTAAAATAAGCAATGCCTGCTACTATCAGCAGCACCAGGCCAATGCTGGTATAAAAAAGTTTTGTTGTAATAGCCATTGTACTCTCTTCTATTGAAAATGTAAGTTGGAGCAAACAGAAAAGCCGATTAGTATTTCTATCAACAAACCTAAAATGCCTGCCAGCAGCAGCTTTTTGCCCCGGCTTTTTTTATCGGCATCTCCCGTAAGCAGCAATACAACCGCAGCAATTATTAGTGCCAGTGGCGATAATGCGACAATCAATAACAGCCATACCAATGCCATAGTTTATACCGGTGCCCCGGCTTTTTCGTTTTGCAATTGTTTCAAATATACTTCCTTTTCGTCCCTGTAAAAAAGGTTCATTGTTTCAAAAGGAATAATACGGCCATCTTTATGTACAATGTGTACACAGCTTTTTTTTATGGCCCGTACATCAAAATCGTACGCATCTACAAACCGCATAATAATAACCCTGAAGAGATTATCGTAGCTTAACCCGGGAGCTTGTATTTGTGGCAGGCAACACAGCAGTTGTTTCATGTTTTCATTTACCTTATCTACTGATATGCCGGTGCTAAAAATGCTGATCATTTTTTCTTTTAGTGCTTCATCCTGCTCATATACAATGGTGTTTCGGCTACTATCCAGCAATACCGCCGGATCTATATAACGGGTTAGCGGAAATACCTGGCCTGCCAGTTTTAGTGCATAACCCATTACCAGTGCATCGGGATTGCAGGGTACCGGCACAAGATCGTTGGGCATAAAAACATTGGTTTGCTGCAATATACGCCTGCGTACATCCGTCATCGTAATACGGTCGGTGGCTGGGTTAAAATGTTGGGTGCGCCCGGCTACCTGTGTTGGCTGAAAAGTTACCCCTCTTACACAACGCTGCTGCAGGGCAAAATCTATCACCTGTCCAATTTCATCGTCGTTAACGCCTTGCTGCAGGGTAACCACCAGTGTGGTGCTAAGGTTTAGCTCATTTAGGTGCTCCAAAGCTTTAATACGTATATCGGTTAAATCTTTCCCCCTCAGCTGCTCCAGTGCGGCAGGCTTAAACGAATCAAACTGCAGGTACAATTCAAAATCGGGTGCATAGCTGGCCAGTCGGCTGGCAAACGCTTTGTCTTTGGCAATACGGATACCATTGGTATTTACCATCAGGTGCTTGATGGGTTTTTGCTTGGCTATATCCAGTATGGCAAAAAAATCGGGGTGGATGGTGGGCTCTCCACCGCTTATTTGCACCACATCTGGTGTGCCCTCATTGGCTACAATGATATCCAGCATACGCTCTACCTCCTCCACCGTTCGGTGACGGCCATAATGCGGACTACTCATCGCATAGCAGGTAGGGCACTGCAGGTTACAGCGGTCGGTAATTTCTACCACTGTTAAGCAACTGTGTTGTTCATGATCGGGGCAAAGCCCGCAATCGTATGGGCAGCCATAGTGTGTTTTGCTATTAAAATGCCGCGGCATTTCGGATGGCTTATTATAGTTGCGTATGTTTTTGTAATACTCAATATCATCCGCTATCAGCACTTTTTCAAAACCATGCAGGGGGCAGTTTTTAAACATGTACACACAGTCGTTTTCAAACACAATTTTAGCATCTACCCGGCGCAGGCAGGTACTGCAAATACTTAGGGTAAAATCGTAGTAGGTATAAGAGCGTTCGGGCATAAAAAATCTAAAGTTTAATCGTACTGGCAAAAGGCAATATCGCCGGGCACTGCAGGGCAGGCATCATTTATGGCTTTCGGGTAATTAAATATAATTGTTTGTTTACAAAATACCATCCGGCATAGTATAACAACCCAACCAAGGCGGTGAGTTGTATGGTAGACAGGCCGATGCTTAAAGTATAATGTGGTTTAATAAATTCTTGCAAAAAACGGTAACAGCAATAAGCCATCATAAATAACTTAAACCGCAGCCCATTGGCAAGCTCATATTTTTTTTCTGCCTGTGCCAACCCAATCCAAAGCAACAATAAAAACAGTATTTCGTACAAGGTTACTGGATGGCGTAATTTGCCGTCGCCCAAATTCATCCCGGTAAACAAACGGGTTACAGTGCCATAAGTTTCTTCATAAATGCCCATGCAAAAACAACCAATACGGCCAATAATAAGCGCCAGTATCATAGGATAGGTAAACAGGTCGCCGCTGCTGTTTTTTTCGCCAATAATTATTTTTATAGCCTCTACGCCCCATACTCCGCCCAAAAAACCACCGAGTACCGTTTTGTTTTGATAAAAATACAACCAAAAATTGTCTGCCATTTTTAATTGGCCGGGGTCTTCCAGGCCACCAACAATACGACTGCCCAATACGGCACCCAAAATGGCGCCAATCAAAATCCAGGTACGATTGTTAGTGCTGATGCTGTCTGAAGATTTTTTGCGCAGGAATAAAAAATACCTGAAGGCAACAAAATAAGCAGCAAACTCCGTAACAGCATGTAACAAAATTTGCTGGTTGCCTATATACAGCGATACCGGAAATTGCATGATAGGTTTATTGAATAAGCCATTGTTGTTTAGATGGATACATTTCGCAACCAATAATACCAATATTTTTGGCCACCAACAATTTGTAAGCCCTTTCTGTTTTATTGATTGCAGTATCCAGCGTAAGTGCAGATACGGTATGGTAGGTGGTGCCATTGCTTAGGGTAAGCGCCGAAAAATTAGCTACCGTAGCCCTATCCGCCCCGTTGTTATTAGTTGCTTGCACAAACCCTGTATCAGTAATTCCGGCGGTATACCAATAACTATTGTTAAAATAAATAGTAAAAATGGTAGTGCCCTGGTCGTTATTTATTAAATAATCAATACTCAGCTGTCCGTGTACATTGCTGCCGCTATAGCTGCTGGCAAAAGAGGCATTTGCCTCACATGTGGCCATTACGCTTGTGTTAAAGCCTCCACGGTTTATTTCGTAAGCCCCGCTTATATAAGCATGTTGCAGGCTATAGCTGAATGTATCGGAGGTTGCCACATTTTTATAAAGCATGTAATTATCCGCTTTGTAAGGAAACCACTTAAAAAATGCAGGGTTATCAAATGCGGTACAGGTTATTTTTTTAGAAGAACAAATGGTACAACCCGTAATAAACATCAATACAACTACCTGCCCAATGGCAAAGCGTATTTTTTTATTCATATATAGTAAGATACCCGTTTTTTACGATTTGCTGCTGCAGGGTAATTAAATTTAGCGTTGCTCAACCAATTTGCATAAATGTTGTTTAACTTTTAGGATGATTGATGGCCTTGCAAACCCCGGCTGTAGGTATATTATTACACCTGCATCGTTAAACAGCGGCAATACAGTGCCAGGTGAGCCCTCCGTCAAAAAAACCTACCTTTACAGCGAAATTTTTTAACATGGACATAAAAGCAGGACCTCTTTTATCCAATATTAACAGCCCGGCAGATCTTAAGAAGCTTTCTAAAGAGCAAATGCACCAGGTAAGTGATGAGTTGCGCCAATATATAATAGATGTAGTAAGTGTGCATGGTGGCCATTTTGCCGCAAGCCTGGGCGTGGTAGAGTTAAGTGTGGCACTGCATTATGTATACAACACCCCGTACGATCAGTTGGTATGGGATGTGGGGCACCAGGCTTATGGCCATAAAATATTAACCGGCCGCCGGGATGTTTTTGCCACAAACCGTAAATACAATGGGCTGAGTGGTTTTCCTAAACGAAGCGAAAGCGAATACGATACATTTGGCGTGGGGCACTCATCTACCTCTATCAGCGCTGCACTAGGCATGGCAATGGCAGCCAAATATAAAGGCGAAAAAGACCGCAAAGCCATTGCAGTAATTGGCGATGGCAGCATGACGGCCGGCCTTGCCTTTGAAGCAATGAACCATGCCGGCGTGGCTGATAGTGATGTGCTGATAATACTAAACGACAATTGCATGAGCATCGACCCCAATGTGGGTGCGTTAAAAGAATATTTAACCGACATCAGCACTTCGCCAACCTACAACAAATTAAAAGACGAGGTATGGAAAGTACTAGGCAAACTGCCCGCTGGTAAAAACCTTAGCCGAAAAGTAGCCCACAAAGTGGTGGAAGCTGTAAAAGGTGCCGTTACCAGCAAAGCCAATTTGTTTGAGGCATTACAATTGCGGTATTTTGGCCCGATAGACGGGCACAACATCAGCAAATTGATTGATACCCTGCAAGACCTTAAAAATATTCCCGGGCCAAAAATATTACACATACTTACCGTAAAAGGTAAAGGGTATGCCCTTGCCGAAAAAGATCAAACCAAGTGGCATGCACCCGGCCTTTTTGATAAGGTAACCGGCGAAATACATAAAAAAATATTTGATACACCCCAGCCACCCAAATACCAGGATGTATTTGGACATACCATGATTGAACTGGCAGAACAAAATGAAAAAATAATGGGTATTACCCCTGCCATGCCCAGCGGCTCATCATTAAAATACATGATGGAAAAGATGCCCCACAGGGCTTTTGATGTGGGCATTTGTGAGCAACATGCTGTAACGGTAAGTGCCGGCCTGGCTACGCAGGGCATGCGGGTGTTTTGTAATATTTATTCTTCTTTTATGCAAAGGGCCTACGATATGGTAATACATGATGTGGCCATCCAAAAACTACCCGTGGTATTTTGCCTCGACAGGGCTGGCCTGGTAGGCGAAGATGGACCCACCCACCACGGCTGTTACGATATTGCATACATGCGCTGTATACCCCATATGATTATTAGCGCCCCCATGAACGAAAAAGAACTGCGTAACCTGATGTACACCGCACAGCTGGATAGTACTGGTTATCCTTTTGTAATTCGGTATCCCCGTGGAGAAGGTGTAATGCCCGAATGGAAAACAGCATTTGAAAAAATTGAAATAGGCAAAGGCCGTAAATTAAAAGATGGACAGGATGTTGCCATACTCAGCTTTGGCCACCCCGGTAATTTTGCCGCTGCCGCAATAAGGGATGTAAAAACGGATGGTATTAATGCAGGCCATTATGATATGCGTTTTGCCAAACCACTGGATGAAGCATTGCTGCATGAGGTATTTGCCCGGTACAACAAAATCATTACGATAGAGGATGGCACCGTAATAGGCGGCTTTGGCAGTGCCGTATTAGAGTTTATGAATGCACATGGTTACCAGGCCGAGGTAAAAATAATGGGTATCCCCGACAGGCTGGTAGAGCATGGCACACCCAAACAATTATACGCCGAAATTGGGCTTGATGCCAATGCTATTGCCAACCAATTAAGAGCGATGGTAAAACAAACATTAACCACCACCTTTCAATAATTTTTTTGGTTTAAAAAACTTGCTATAAATCCCCCCATGGGGGATTTATAGTTTACCAACCATTGCCGCCTGCCAAAACCACCCCGCTGCTCCTTATCATTACAAGGCAATAGTGCTATATTTAAAGCAAATTATTTTACCTGCTAAAAAATTAATTATGGATACAAAGGCATTATCCATCCGCCCATTTATTGGTGCTAAAAACTTTGAAATATCCAGGCAGTTTTATCGGGATATTGGCTTTGAAGAAAGCATCATTACACCCGGCATGTCGCTTTTTAAAACTGCCACACTGGGGTTTTATCTTCAACAAGCCTATGTAAAAGACTGGGTAGACAATACCATGGTTTTTTTAGAAGTTAGCGATGTACATAAATACTGGAATAATTTAAACGCCCTCAATTTAACAGCTAAATACGAGGCGGTACGGCTGAGTGCCGTTAATCATTTTACCTGGGGCAGCGAGTGTTACTTACACGACCCCGCTGGTATATTATGGCATATTGGCCAATTTAATCAGTAAGCTACACATACTAATTGATGTGGCTGTTGCTGGCAACAGATACCAATAGCGGCCCTGCATTTGATGTAAATACAAGGATTATGAAAAAGAAAAAATGGCTGTTTATTTTATGCCTGTTTCCTGCGATAGCTATAGGGCAACTTAGTAAAAAAGACAGCCTGTGGCTGCCCATGCAATTATTTATTGGCGAGTGGGCTGGCACCGGCGGCGGAGCACCCGGCACCGGAAATTATACAAGAAGCTATGAGTTTATGTTTAATAAAAACTTTATTGCTGTAAAAAACAAAAGCACCTACCCGCCCGGCGCCAATGATACTCAAAGCGAAGTGCATGAAGATATTGGCTATTTCAGTTACGACAAACGCATTAAAAAATTTAAACTCCGCCAGTTTCATATCGAAGGATTTGTAAACGAATTTGTGCTCGACAGTATTTCGGCAGATAAAAAAACCATTGTATTTGTAACCGAATCCATCGAAAATATCCCGGTTGGCTTTAGGGCTAAAGAAACTTATCGCTGGATAAGCAATGATGAGCTGGAAGAAACCTTTGAGTTGGCAGAGCCAGGCAAACCTTTTGAAATATATACTCGTACAACATTAACCCGTCGCCGGTAATGCTGGCTTTGCCAATGGCCATCGGTATCTTACAAAACATTAGGTGAGCAGCTGGCAATTTTGCCGCATTAGATATCATAAAATTTAAACAGCATGAGTTACCGCTTAAATCATTTTAAATACATCTTTATTCTATTTTCGATTGTTACGGTGCAGGCAAGTGCACAAAATGTAGAATTGTACAACCACATCTCTAATAATGTAATTACGATTTCTTCCAAAATACTCAACCAGCAACGGAAAATATATGTACACCTCCCAAAACACGACTCTACGGATAAAGGCAACACCTATCCTGTGTTGTATTTACTTGACGGAGAAAATCACTTTCACATCGTTTCGGCTTATATCGATTATTTAAGCTATTGGAATGTGATTCCCAAAACAATAGTAGTGGGGATAATTAGCAGCGACAGAAAGAAAGACCTTACCCCTTCTCACAGCCTGCTCAACTTTGATGGAAAAATCGATTCTGCCTACAAAACAACGGGCGGTAATGAACAATTTTTACAATTTATACAGCAGGAGTTGATGCCCTATGTACAAGCCAATTATAAACCAGGTGCATTTAAAATACTAGCCGGGCACTCTTTTGGGGGTATTACAGCCATCAATTGTATGCTTACTCATCCTACTATGTTTGATGCCTATATTGCTGTAAGCCCTTCACTTTGGTGGGATGATAAGTATACTTTAAAACTAACCGCTCAAAAACTAAAGGAGTTATCAACTTTCAACAAAACTTTTTTTTACAGCACAGGAAACGAAGGCGGTTCATTTAGAGGCGATCTGCAAATTTTAAATAGTTTAATTATTCAACTTGATTTAAAAGGATTTAAACATAAGTTTATCGACTATCCTAACGAAAGCCATATGACAGAACCCATCCCTGCGTATTATGATGCACTAAGATTTATATTTAGTGACTGGGAAGACAATGCTGCAAAAAAATAATATGTGCCCTAAACAAGGAGCCATTGGTTAGTTTGCAATACCAAACTTGTAGCAATGGCAAGCAATTATTTTGTGAAATGTGGAGCCTGCGTACAACAAGCAACTTTACTTAACAATACTGCCGGTATGGCAAAAGCAATTTTTACCTGTGCAAGCCGCCATTGTAATAAAATTTATCAATGGCAGACGCTTTGCTGCGTATTGGTAATTACCACCTGAACACCCTGTGGTATAATAAGATCTACTGGCGCCAATCCATTGCCAATAACTATCCGCACATTTTTTCCATTTAATATCCAGTTGTTAGTAATTGCAGGAAATTGGTTGTTTACAATATAAAATGTTTGATGATCTGCCGAAAAATCTGCCGGGCAAACGCCACTTCCATCTGCATTACAACCCCAGCTGCTAACTTCATTTAAAGCCCCGGTAGATTTAGAATACCATACCGGAAAACCAAACACATTTTTTTCAAGCACCCGTTCAAATAAAAGCCGATGCCCAGCATTATTAAAATGGATATTATCTCCATACGCATACTCGGGCAAAATAGTGGTATCTGCAGGATTAAATAAACCATCCCAAAAATTAATGCTGTTAGCTACCCCAAAGCGGTGTATGATAGAATCTTTAATATCCGCTAACTTTTTTTTATTGGCAGATGTGCCAAAGCTGCCATCTGTACGAGGTTGGGTGGTGGTAATAAAACAACGGTTGCCAGCATGTAACACACTGTCGTAAATGGTTTGAAGGCCACTCATAATTTCTGCAATACTGTAGGTATTATATCCATTGGTAGGAAAGTTAACAATCACCACACCATCTGCCGGGTTGTTTAATACTGCCAGTTTTACCACAGCGCTGCTTACATTATGCAATGGATCTGGCGCTGGCCTAAGCGGCGGAGCAGTACTGCCATTGGGCATGGCACTATAAAAACTGGTGCCAGCAACCGCCATATTATACACCGTATCTGCCACACCCATCCGGCATTGATAATATTTTTTAAAAAGGCTTACCCAGCAGCTATCAGCAGAGGTTGCGCCTGCACCCAGGGTTGTGGACGACCCCAAGGCAACCATTCTTTTTGTTTGCGAAATAACAGGATGACTTACTGACAATGTGAGACAGCAGTACAACAGCAGGCGCAGGTATGCTTTGCTGTTAGCTACAAGTATTTGTGTGGTGTGTTTCAATTAAGCAACCCAGTTTTCAAAAGGAATCGAACAAGGCTTTCGATGCCGTTATATAAAGGTAAACCTAATTAAACGTTACACATTTAGTACCGTAAAAAAACATTGCATCGTAAAAGCACGCATTTTGTGCAGGTAATTTTACCAGCAATAAGCTACAGGGCAGGACAATACAAGTGCTGTAATTGTTTTTTATTAAGTGTGGGAGAATCGCCTTTTACCCTGCCAGCCCATTTACCGGGGCGTATGGTAAGTGCCAAATACAGGCCACCATTTTGCATACTGTTTTTTGAAAACAGGTTGCCAAAATTATGTATACCCAGCAGCAATGGCCCCGCCCTAAATGCAGCACCTACCCACAGTTGTTTACGGCTGTTGAAGCTAATGGGCAGGTAAGCCCCCAAGCGGCGGGTTTCCCACCGGGGGGTAATGGCCAGCAGGTTAATATCTTTTAAATAGATGATATTGCCACCTGCCAGCGATGCAAGGGGCAAACTTAGTTCTGCATTAATAAAAAATTGATTAGTTATACGGTGGTCGGCATTTATCACAAGGCGGGTTGGTTGGTAAATAACAAAGTCGCCGGTAAGTGTTTGCATACTGTTTACAATGGTAGACAGGCTGTCGTTAAAATCATCAATATTATTAATGGTTTTAAATTTGTTCTCTATCAACGTATCGTTTATCCCTTGTTTTACTGAGCTGGCAAGGCGGCTACGGCTGCTGTGGCGATAACGGCCGCCGCCAATATCCATTATCGATACCGCAATTTTATGCGTATAGCTATACTCATCGGCTTCGGTTTCATCTGGGGCTGCTAAAAAAATATACTCTATCCCAATATCGGCACTTACGCCAAAATAAGCATCTTTTAAAAAAGCTTTGGTATTTACTTCGGCGCTACGCCCGCTGTCTATCAAATCAATATTAGATGAGTAGCCATATTGCAATCTTCCCTGCGTAAGCAGGTAACTCTGCCGGTTGGTAACGGCATCGGTATAGGGCAGGTAGGTAATGCCCTCGGCACGGGTATAGCCACCACCCAGCTGGCGATTGAGTTTTAGGGTAATACCAGCATTTAGCAACCGGTATCCATCATCCATCACAGTTGTGGCATAAGAGCCATACAACTCTCCCCAGGCACTGGCTGCACCCTGCATACCCAAAGGCTGGCGATTTACATTAATGCGTAAAAAATCTGCCAGGCTAAAAACGGTATCCTGGTAATTGGTTTGGCTACTGGTACCATGCAGGTAATTGCGGATAGTAGCGCCAAAAGCTATGGCCGAAGTACGGTTAAGCTTTATACGGGCATTCATCAATCGCAGGTTTTGATTAGCCATTACAAACCTGTTTTTTACGCCGTTAGTGGCAACAATGCTGGCATTTGCGGGTGACGAAAGCAACGAGTAGTTTTGGATTGTATAGCCATTACTGCTATGCTTTAATTGGATGGCAAGTGGTGTAACATCCCATGCATAGGGCACATGTACTATCGAGGCCGGGTTATTGCCGGCAGCTAAACTACCTGCATACATAGAGCCGTTAATGGCCTGGTAATTTTGGGCAAGCCCACTGATAGTACAAAGGCAACACAGTAGCCCAATGGCCATACATATGCTGTAGCATTTTGTATAGATGGATAATTTAATCGGCCGCATTTTCACCCTCAAAAGATACGATATTATCTCACACAGCATTCGCTGCCTGCCGGCACAGACAGCGCAAGGGCTAAAGCCATTCTATTGTAATCATGCAAAGGCATACTACTATCAAACAATATTTTTACAGCACCAGCATTTGCTATAAAAAGATCCGGCCCAAAGCCGGTTTTACAACACTCAACCTTTAACAACCATTACAATAACTCTAAAAGTAATACCACGGCCTGGTTACTCAATGCCTCCATATCTGCATGCGTACAATTCCACAATGCCAGGCCATCCCTTGCATGCAGCAAACGTTCTTCCAGCTCAAAAGCGCCGCTGATTACAAAGGCAAATACTGCTGTATTAGTGGCAAACGGCACCACTGCTTTTTGCCTGCCATTAAAAGTGGCAATATGAAATTTTACCCCGCCATCTAATTGCATGCTGCTAAATAATGGCTGCTGGTTGTGCATACCAAACATGTATTTTTTAACAATGGCATCGGCAATGCCAGCATTTAGGGCTATACATATTTGTAAAAAATTTACCAGCTCGGCAGCATAAGGATTGGTTACCGTATAATGGCTGCCGGCCGGTAGTAAAATAGTTTGCAGGTTGCCGGCATCCAGCAGGCTGGCATTACCTGTACTATCCCGGTACTCTATTGCCCCGGCAACAGGCAACAGCAATAACAGGCTGCTTGTTGCTACCACATGGGTATAACTTTTGCCTCCAGCCAGTGTATCATCTTTAAGCATATACAACCGGCTTACGGGTGTTTTATACTCATTGTGATAATTATCGGCGTTAAAAGTGGTATAGCTTCTAAACCAGTTTAGCTGATGCAGGCCCCGTTCTTCTGCCAAAAATATTTTTGCATTTGTCATCGTAAAAATTATTGCTGTTGTATTGAGCAGATACTTACAAATGGTTGCAACTGCAGCAGGTGGGTAAGCATCTCCCCTGCCTCATTGTATTGATTGGCCGATAGCAACAATGTGTTACCAATGGTATCTATCCAAAGTATTGGTGGCGAAAAAAAATTGATGGCAACAACATGCTTTGATGGCTGGCCGGTGTTGGATTGTATTAACTCAAACCTAAAATTATCTAATGGTAAAAATTGTTTTCCGAGAGTGTTTTGTATATCGGGTATTACCTGGTGTAATTGCTGTATATAGCCAGTAACAGCACTGCTTACCAAAAAATGTAATTGAGCAGCTTGTGGGTTGCTGTGCAGCATATCGCTAAAACCAGCAATGGCTCCTGCATTATTATAGCGCTGCGCCTGCATGTTAAACTCGGTATAACTATCTTGCCACACTAGTTTTTCCCACGGTTTGGTTGCCGCCGAATCAATGATTTTCCGATAACAAATACGCACCATTCGTTGCATAAAAAAAATTTTAAAAAAAGACATTGACGAATCAATGTCTTTGAAAAACGGATAAAGGATCAGGCGGAAACTACAATTGTATGCGTAAGTGTAAAGCCTGCCGAAACACTTCCGGCAATGGTACCTATTTCTATACCGGCAGTATCATCGCTAAAAATATTATCGCTGGCATTATAGGTGTAGCCGCTCATGCCCTTGCCGTAGCCGCTTGCGGTAGTATTTACCTGTACCACCGCACTATTGCTACCCTCCGGAAATGCTATTTGGGTAACCTTTAATGAAGTGCCCGATGCGTTGTAAATATGTACATGAATATGGGTAGCCCTGCCCTGGTACCAGCCCGGAAATATACTGGTAAACGACACCAGCCCATTACTATCGGTAACCTGCCGGCCTCTTAAAAAATGTACCGCTGTAAAATTGGCCGATTGCATACCTGTACCACCATACTCACTATAATAGCCATCTTTATCGCAGTGCCAGATATCTACAATAGCGCCACTGATTGCTGCACAGCTATTGTTTTTATTTACAATGCTGATATTAATGGCAATGGGTACGCCTGTTCTGTCGTCGGCTATATTACTGCGTACATAAGCCGAGGGCACTTTGGTAGGAAAAGGGCCTTCTGTTTCGGTGGGTGCCTCTGTACATGTGCCGCCAGCTGTACCATTTGTAGAGCCGCTACTACTGCCCGATGCACTGCTGCTGCCTGCATCTTCTTTTTTGCAAGATGATATTAGTGGCGCTACTGTTACAAGCCCCAATGCACTGAATCCGTTTTTTAAAAATGATTTTCGTTCCATAAATTTTAATTTTTAAGTAGGTGTTTGGCATATTGGATGCTGTAAAAATATTGCCACGCTGCCCGCCGGTTTGGTAAGTACCGATGAATACAACAGGTGTATCGGTCAAATAAAAAAAATGATGCTGCGTTAACATATCTTTAGCAAATTTTACAGCAGCAGCAAGGGTTTCGGGCAATTTACCGGCACCTAGTATTGCAGGCAAAAAACAATTGCTTTATATAAATGGCAAGCATACCTACTTGTAGTTGGCGTACCAGGCATAAAGGCTGGTAATAATTTATTGCCGCATGTACAGATATCTGCTAACTTTAAGCACTAATAAAAAACTATTTAATTATTGGGCATTATGACAAAAAAATTATTGGCTATACCTGCGCTATTATTTTTAATAGCTACTGCTGAGGCGCAGGATAGTTTATCTAAGGCAGCAGCAAAAACAGAAGTATGGGGGCCAGAGCCGGCAATAGTTACACCGGGCTCACTGCCGCAGGATGCGCCCAGTGATGCCATCATTTTATTTAATGGCAGCAACCTGGATCAATGGCGATCAGAAAAAAATACAACCACCCCAGCAGGCTGGGATGTAGCCGATGGTATTGTAACAGTGAATAAAAAAAATGGCGGTATTGTTACCCGGCAAAATTTTACCAACTACCAGCTGCACCTGGAGTGGCGGGTACCAGCAAATATTACTGGCAGCGGACAAGGCCGTGGTAATAGCGGTGTATTTTTAGCCAATACTGGCAATGGAGATGTAGGATACGAAGTGCAAATACTAGACAACTATAATAATAAAACCTACAACAACGGGCAGGCAGGCTCGGTATATAAGCAAACCATACCATTGGCAAATGCCTGTAAAAAACCGGGCGAGTGGCAATACTACGACCTTATTTGGACGGCACCCCAATTTAATACAGATGGCACTTTAAAAACGCCTGCTTATATCACTGTATTACACAATGGCGTATTGCTGCAAAACCATACCGAGGTAAAGGGCCAAACACTTTGGATAGGCCAGCCCTTTTATAAGGCACATGGCGCAAGCCCCATTAAACTACAATCGCATGGCGACCCGAGTGAACCCATCAGTTTTCGTAATATTTGGCTGAGGCCATTGTAAAATATTTTCAATAAAAAACCCGGTTGATCAACCGGGTTTTTTATTGCCGGCAATCATACTGTTTTACCAAATATACTTTGCCAAAGCATGTTGATAAAATTTAGCTGCCATGCAGGTTTATACATGATGGCAATACCATAACTGAATAAATAATTTGAACATTTTCGCCGCAGTATTTTTGCCAGTGCATTGGGCAATACTACTAGCCCAATTGATGATTGGCCACCATTACCATTTGTAAAAGGCCATTATAAAGCTGGCTGCATACATACACTATAGCAATCCAAAATAGTGATGCTAACTTTACTCCTACAAAAAGACAACTTCCATGGATAATCCCTGCCCCTCACAAAGGCATGCGTACTGCAACTTTTCAATTAATACCATACAGCATATTTACAGTACGAATGTTTATTTTTGACAATCGTAATAATTTAACCTGGTTATTTTGAATTTGCCTATACACAAAAAAATATATTTCCTCTCCGATTTTCACCTGGGTGCACCTGATGCTGCTGCCAGCCTGCAGCGTGAAAAAAAGATTGTAGCCTTTTTAGACAGCATAAAAGCCACGGCTGCCGAAATTTTTATTGTTGGCGATATGTTTGATTTTTGGTTTGAATACAAAACAGTAGTACCCAAAGGCTATGTACGCTTGCTGGGTAAGCTGGCAGCACTGAGTGACGCTGGCATCCTCATTCATTTTTTTGTAGGCAACCATGATATGTGGGTTAAAGACTATTTTCAAAAAGAGCTGGGTATAAAAGTATATATGGAGCCAGCCAGCTTTAGCTACCACAACAAAACATTTTATGTAGGCCACGGCGATGGACTGGGCCCCGGCGACCATGGATACAAGTTTTTAAAAAAAATATTTCGCAACCCCATTTGCCAATGGGCATTTGGCCTGCTGCCACCGGGTATCGGCCTGGGCCTCGCCAATTATTTTTCCCGTAAAAGCAGGGAGGCAGTAAAAAATTTAGACGAAGTGTTTTTGGGCGAAGACAATGAGTGGCTGATAGTGTATTGCAAAGAGGTACTAAAAACACGCCAATACGATTATTTTATTTTTGGCCATCGCCACCTGGCGATGGATTTTCCGCTGCCCGGTAAAAGCCGGTATATCAACCTGGGAGAATGGATTAAAACTTTTAGCTATGCCGAATTTGATGGCCACACCACTACCCTAAAATATTATCAATGATCAAGCGCCTGCTGTTTTTTATTTATGCTATTGGCATTAACCTGGCCGCCGGCAAGCTGGCTGCACAGCAAGACAGTGTTTTTACTCCCGGAAAAATCATCCCCGGAAATTACAGCTACTTTACCATCGACAATCTTGACAATATTTACCTCGTTAATAACAACAATCAACTAAAAAAAATTAATAGCAATGGCGATTCGGCTGCTGTATTTAATGATGTACGCCGCTATGGAAAACTATACGCCATTGATGCCAGTAACCCTTTAAAACTATTGTTATACTATCAAAATTTTTCCACCATTGTAGTGCTCGATCGTTTTTTAAACATCCGCAATGTTATCAACCTGCGCAAGCAAAATATATTTAATGTAAAAGCCATTGCCACTTCGTACGATAATAATATCTGGTTGTTTGATGAAGGTGCTGGTAAATTAAAAAAGGTAGACGACAATGGAGCAATGCTAATGGAAACAGTAGACCTGCGGCAAGTGCTGGATACCATTCCTGCACCCGAAAACATCATTAACCAGGATGGGCTGGTATATTTGTACGATGCCAATAAGGGCTTTTATATTTTTGATATTTATGGCACCTACAAAAACAGGTTGCCATTTTTGCAATGGAGCAATGCATCGGTAACCGGCAAAACATTGTATGGCTTTAGCAACAACCAATTGTACCAATACCAGCTAAATACACTCAACCTAAAAAGTTTTGTATTGCCCGCCAGCTTTGGCCAGGCAGCACAAATAAGTGCCAGCAACGGCAAAGTATATGTGCTGCAAAAAGATGGCCTGTACCAATACCTGGTAAAATAGCAGGCAGGCAGGCGCTGCAAATAAACACAATCCACTAATTTTAATACATGAACTTTTTAAACCAGGTTTATTTTAATAACAGCGTAAAAAGCTACCTGCTGGTAGCAGGCATTATTCTATTGGTACTGCTGTTTAAACGGTTTATTTCCAGCTTTGCCGCTGCCACTGTTTTTAAAAAGATAAATAAAGTTTGGCCCGGCCTTAAAAAAGAAAATTTTTTTAACCTGGTGGTAGGCCCGCTGGATGATTTTTTAGTAGTGGTGGTGGCGGTGTTTGCATTAGACAAGCTGGTTTTTCCAAAAGATTTTATTTTTTACCTGTACGGCCACTCCGCACAAGAAATTGCGGAACGCCTGGGCAAAGGCATCATCATATTAACCCTTACCCGGCTGGTGCTTAGGCTGGTAAGCTTTATAGCACTGGTGCTGGAAGAAAAAGCCAACCAAACTGTAGATGCCCGTGATAACCAGCTCATCGTTTTTTTTAGAGATTTTTTAAAAGTGATAGTAGGTATGATTGGCATTCTGCTTATCATTAAAGTATGTTTTAACCAATCCGTAGGCAGCGTACTTACCGGCTTAAGCATTGTGGGTGCAGCACTGGCACTGGCAGCTAAAGAAAGCTTAGAAAACCTCATCGCTTCGTTTATCATTTTTTTCGACAAGCCTTTTTTTACTGGTGATGTGGTAAAAGTAAACGCACTTACCGGTACGGTAGAACGCATTGGCTTACGCAGTACCCGTATACGTACTGCCGATAAAACGCTGGTAACAGTACCCAACAAGCAAATGGTAGACAGCGTGGTAGACAACTGGAGCCTGCGTACCGAACGCAGGGCCGAAATAAAATTAGAGCTATCCTCCTCAACCCCTGCCAATACCCTGCTTACCATCACAAACAGTATAAAAAAATTGATGCAGCAACACAGTGAACAGGTTATTAATTTTGATGTGTTTGTAAAAGATATTTCCCGTAATTCCATTATTATAACGGTTGAGTTTTTTACGGGTGCATTTGGCATCAAAGATTTTTTTATCCTCAAAGAAAATATCAACCTGCAGATAAAGCAATTGCTGGATGATAACAAAGTAGAATTTGCTGGAGACTCCAGTAATATTATTATTAAAGATGAAAGCAGGGAAGGATAATGCCTACTTTTACTGCTACCCGAAGAAATAAATGCGAAATAAAAAATAAGTGTTTATTTTAATGCGATAATTAAACCATGATTTCTTTTGTTCAGCAAAAACCAGGCACCGACGAACTCTTTAAACAGTTTGCCAGTTTATCTAATCAGCCAGCCAGCCAAAACCGGGTTAATATACCACCCGAAATTGGAGAGGGTTACCTGCAGTTAGAGCATTTGCCCAATGGGTTAAAAGTATTAATAGGCGATTACACCCTTAACCAAGATCTGTTTTACCAGCGCCCACCCGGCTCTAAGGAGTTTTATACCCTTCGGTCAAGAGAAGCAGATGTATCCAAAAGCATGGTTACCTCTATAGATGACGAAGAGGTAAAAGAACCACAGGGCAAACACAAAAGCCTTTACCTTACCAACTCCTTGCTGGATATATCCACTTTTATCAGCAAAAACACCCGGGTAGTATTTGTGCAAATAGAGTTGAATAAAGAGTGGATGGCTAAGTACCTGCGTATGGATGTGTATGATGATATTTTAAAAGAATATTTATCATTAAAAGCAAAAATGCTGCATGCCGTTATTATGGATGCGGATTACACCAATGCCCACCAGGAAATTATATCCTTAAACAAAGAGCACCCTGCCGAGGTTACCATTTTGCACAACCGCATTATGTACATCATCGAACGGTTTTTTAGAGAACTGTATGAGCAGCGGCAGCAAATTAAATACCGCATCCGCAATACAGCCTCGGATATTGATGCAGTAATTGCGGTAGAAACCCAGTTGAATGGCGATAATAAAGTGCAGTTTCCTTCCATCAACCAATTAGCTAAAGATGCCGGCATGAGCCCCAGCAAACTTAAAACCCTGTTTAAAAAAATTTATGGCAAGGCCCTTTACGAGTATTACCAGGAGCAACGGATGATAAAAGCCAAAGCAATGTTGCTTACCACCAACTCCGTAAAAGAAACCGCCATGGAATTTGGTTTTAAAAACATCAGCAATTTTACACTCGCCTTTAAAAAACAGTTTGGGGTATTGCCCAACGAGTTTACCAAACGAGGCAAATAATAAGGTGGCATGGTGGCTATACAATGCTGCGTTGTACCTTTACAAATATGACACAGCAAGCAGTAATTATACCACCCTCTTACCGCCAAAAAGAAATTACCCGGCAATACATTGCCCTGCTCGATAAACATATACAAGATTTAAAAGAGGGCAAAACCAACCGGGCGCTGGAAATAAGAGATTTTGCTGCCATGCTGCACCTGCACCCCATACACCTTAGCAACACCATAAAAGAAGTAACCGGGCAAAGCACCTGCCAGTTATACGAAAACCGGCTGGTAGATATTTCTAAACAGCTGCTGCTGCACACCAACATGACCATCGGGCAAATTGCTCACCAGCTTACCTACGACCCCAGCAACTTTACCAAGTTTTTTAAAGCCTTTACCGGCATTACGCCCCGGCAGTTTCGCCAGCAACAGCAGTAAAATCTTAAACCCTCACCATTTTTACTTAAGCTGTCACCATTTTTTTTGCAAGACCTGATTCAACTTTGTGCCATAAAAAAAATAATATGACAACAAAGATTGCATTGGTAACAGGCGGCAGCCGTGGCCTTGGTAAAGAGATGGCCCTTAGCCTGGCACAAAAAGGAATAGACGTTTTACTTACCTGGAAAAACAATGAGGCGCAGGCCAAAGAAACTGCCGCCGCCGTACAACAGCTTGGCGCTAAAGCAGCCACCCTGCAGCTGGATATGCTGCAGCCTGCAGGCCTTAACCATTTTATAATGGCAGTAAAAAACACCCTGCAACAGCATTGGGGCAAGCAGCACATTGATTTTTTAATTAACAATGCAGGCATGGGCGCTACCATACCTTTTACAGAGGTAACAGAAAAAACCTTTGATGAGTTTATGGATGTACATTTTAAAGGCGTTTATTTTCTTACCCAAAAAATGCTGCCCTTATTAAATGATGGAGGCAGTATTATAAATATCAGTAGTGGCACCACCCGCTTTTGTGTACCCGGCTATTCGGTATATGCCTCTATGAAAGGCGCCATCGAAACCTTTACAAAGTACCTGGCCAAAGAGTTGGGCCATCGCCAAATTACCGCCAATATAGTAGCGCCCGGCCCGGTAGAAACCGACTTTAACGAGGCAGCCATTCGCAACAACCCACAAATGAAAGCGGCCCTCAGTAATTTTTCTCCATTGGGCAGGGTAGGCCATGCAGATGATATAGGCGGCGTAGTGGCATTTTTATGCAGCCACGAGGCTAAGTGGATTAATGGCCAGCGGATAGAGGTAAGCGGTGGTATTAATATTTAAATAACCATGCGGCGGAAAAATTTTTCCGCCGCATGGTATATAGTAAGCAGGTGGCTGTGTAATAGTTGCTGCCAGTGTCGTTACAGGTTGGCTTTTACTTCGTTTAAAAAGCTTCGCACTTTTTTTAGGGCCTGTATTAACTCAAATCTTTCTTGGGCTTTTTTATTGTTTTTAAAATAATCTTTTGCCCCTTCCAGCGTATATTTTTTTTCACGGGTGAGGTGGTAAATTATTTGCAGGTTTTTAATATCCTCCGGCCTGAACAGGCGATCGCCCTTGCCATTTTTTTTGGGCCTTAATACATCAAATTCGTTTTCCCAAAGCCGCAGCAGCGATTGGTTTACTTTAAACATGGCTGCCACCTGGCCAATTGGGTAATATGCTTTTTGGTACAA
>JBDKJT010000126.1:0-22773 GCA_039796475.1 Bacteroidota bacterium
GCCATGGCCTGCGGCTTGCCAGTAGCCGTGTCGGAAAAAGCAGGTGCTGCTGGTAACCTGGTTAATGAAGGGGTTAATGGCATCATCATCCGCTCTAATGAGCAAGATAAATTAGCAGCCTTGTTACTAAAAGCAGCGGCAGATAAATCGCTGTTGCCACAAATGGGCAGCCAGGGCACAAGTATTATACACAACTATACTTTTAAACATATCCAAACCGCAATAGAAAAATATATGCAGCAATTATAATTGCTGCCAATCAACTTTCATGTATCCAGTATCTGTTATCTTACCCGTATACAATGGTATCCGTTACCTTGAAGAGTGTGTTGCATCTGTATTAACACAGGATTTTGCTGATTTTGAATTTTTAATAATTGACGATTGCAGTACTGATAGCAGCTACCAGTTTTTAACATACTTAAAAGATCCCCGGATTAAGTTGTATCAAAACCGCAGCAACAAAGGGCTTTTTTACAATCTTAATTTTTTAGCAGATCAAAGCAAGGGTGCTTTGATAAAATTATGGTCGCAGGATGATATTATGTATCCCGGTTGTATAGCCGAAATTGTAGCATTTCATCAACAGCACCCCGGGTTGGGCTTTAGTTATACTAACCGGCATCATATTGATGGCAATGGGCAAAAACTGGCGCTGGATAAAGCAGACAATACCCCCGCAATTATATCTACCGAACTGCATAGCAAGATTGCTTTTATCACGGGGTCTATTGCAGGTAATATTTCTAATGTTACCATTACCCGGGAGGCATTTATTAAAACGGGCCCCTTTAATGAGCAAATGAAAATTAGTGGCGATTTTGAAATGTGGGTAAGGCTGGCCGAACATTTTAAAACCGGATTTATCAATCAACCGCTTATTCAGCTACGCAACCATAAAGGGCAATTAAGCAACCAGGAGCAATACTTTTTATATCATTTAAAAGAAGATTTGCAGGTGTACAATTACTTGTTGGGTTATGTAAGCCCATCACAGGCAGCTGAAGGCAGAAGCATGCTGCGACATCAAAAACTATTGTTTTATTATACACTGATGGTGAAAGCTGCATTAAAAGGTAAATTTAAAAATGCGGCTTCGTTTTTTAAAATTATAGCCGGTTTTGATAACATGCTGCTATTAACAAGTATGTTTATAAAATACCGCATCTTTAGGGTTAAGCCTACTTTTGATTATTAATTGTATTGCAGCATAAATGAACCGGATTAAGATAGATACTTTTTCGATGTTTTTTTTAAGCGGTGGGTTACTGTTAACCT
This sequence comes from Bacteroidota bacterium, assembly GCA_039796475.1. Taxonomy (GTDB): domain Bacteria; phylum Bacteroidota; class Bacteroidia; order Chitinophagales; family Chitinophagaceae; genus Ferruginibacter. The sequence continues at coordinate 1,279 of JBDKJT010000126.1, forward strand.
TGCTGCTGGATAATGGCTTTTATGTTTTTTTGCCAATACTTACGTTGTTTGTGTTGTTTTACTACCTGCAGCAGCCGTTTAAGCCCGGGGTGTTTACATTGGTTGTATTTCAGCATTACCTGCAAATAGCTGCTGCCGTTTGGTTGTGCAACTATCTCGATAAAGAAATTAATTACAATACAGCATCAAGAGCACTGGCCACAATCGCCTCTTGTGCCGGCCTGTGTTTTTTAATGCTGCCCGTGATATATGTACAAAACAAATTGCCCCGGCAAACATTTGTCAGCCTCCGCAACAGCGTAAGCCAGTTCTCTTCTCAAAAAGTGATGTATGCTTATATCATTTCATTTTTCATCGCTTCATCCTTGGGTTCTATCGCCTTTTTATTTGGCGGACTTACGCAAGTTATTTTCAGTTTTGTAAAAGTAAAATGGATTTTGTTTTTGCTATTTGGCTACCAATGTTTTTTAAGAAACGAAAACAAACATATTTTTTACATCTTTATAGCGCTGGAGTTTGTTACCGGCTTTTTGGGCTTTTTTTCTGATTTTAAAACGGTAATATTTTTCCTGGTAGTGTTGCTGGTGTCTTTTGCCGAAAGGTTGCAATTTAAAAACATGATTGTTGTATTTGCACTGGGTTTTTTGCTTGGCTTTGTGGGGCTTGCATGGTCGAGTATAAAAGGGGAGTACCGGCGCTTTTTAAACGGTGGGCAAAAATCGCAGGAGGTGGTGGTACAGCGTGAAGAAGCAATCGATAAATTAATCGACTTGTCAAGCAAAGTAGATGCTGAAAGCTTAAATGAATCGGTAGTAGGCTTTTTAGACAGGCTGCAATACACTTATCACTTTGCAAAAACCATCGATAGGGTGCCAGAGATTTTGCCTTACGAAAACGGAAAAAACTGGCTGGCCAGTTTAGAATTTACCACCACTCCCCGTATTCTTAATCCTGATAAGCCATTGTATGAGGCTACTGTAAAAACAAAAAAATATACCGGCATTAAATACCTTGGGCAAAAAGATGGTGTATCCTTTAGCCTTGGTTATTTTCCAGATAGCTATATCGATTTTGGTATTTATGGCATGATGGTTTTTTTGATGGCATTGGGTATTATGTATGCACTAGTGTACCGATATCTTTTAAAAAATGCTTCAACCAATGTGGTATTTAATTATGCTACTGTAGGTGCTTTTTTCCTGGAATTTAATGCGCTTGAAATGGATAGCACTTATCTTTTAGGCCGGTTTTTTGCTTCGCTGGTTACCTTTGTTTTCCTGGTAAAATTTGTTTTTCCTATGCTGATAAAATCGATGAGTAAATCGGCCCATCGGGAGGAAGATGCTTCTTATATACTGCATCGATAAAACTTGTTGTTGATATGTTTGGTTACCAGTTGCGGTTGTACCTCTTAAAGTTTTTGTTGTCATTTTCCGTATTGTATTATGGTACCAGGGCCATTATTGCCTTTAGCTCCTCACAGGGAATGTTTTATTTATATGCAATAGACAAATACTTTAATTATATAAAACTGTTGCGCTGGCTATTGTTACACTGTGCTTTGTGGTTATTACAATTGTTTGGCTATAAAGCTTATTTGCATGATGCTTTTACCATCAGGCTGCAGGGCGGGCGGGGGGTACATGTGGTGTACGAATGTATTGGTTATGGAGTGATGATATTTTGGATAGCTTTTGTATTTGCCAATAAAGGCAACTTTATAAAAAAAATCAAATGGATTGCGGGTGGACTATTATTAATATGGACGATTAATGTTGTACGTATATCGCTCATGCTGGTAGCAGTAAATAACAATTGGCCCACGCTGCTAAATCTTGATAATCATGCCTGGTTTAACATAGCAGCTTATACAGCTATTTTGCTGTTGATTTTTTTGTTTGATAAATTTAATACAGGCAACCTGGTAACAGCCAGTCCAGTAAAAAAGGATGAGCAGCACTAATAAAAAACTAATGATATTAATAGATTGGTTTGCCCCAGGATACAAAGCCGGCGGGCCAATACAATCATGTGTTAATATTTGCAAAGCATTACAGCAGCAGTTTGATATTTATGTGCTCACCACAAATACAGATCATGGAGAGGCGCAGCCTTACGCTGGTATTATCGCTAACACCTGGCAATACAATGAGCAACTAAACGTACATTTATTTTATGCCGATAAAGCAACTTTAAGCACTGCCATTATAAAGCAGCAAATAAAGCAGGTAAATGCCGATATTGTTTATTTAAATCTTTTATTCTCTCCATTTTTTGCGCTGTATCCCTTGTGGCTGGTACTTACCGGGCAGTTGAAAAAAAAAGTAGTGCTGTGCCCCAGGGGTACTTTGTACCAAAGCGGGTTAAATATTAAGGCTTATAAAAAAAAGCCTGTTCTTTTTTTGTTGCGGTTGTTTGGGCTAAGTAAAAAAATTATATTTCATGCCAGCAATCAAAGAGAGCAGCTGGCCATACAGCAATATTTTCCTAACGCACATGTATGTTTGGCCAATAATCTACCATCGTTTAACCAGCAACCCTTTGCATCCTGCAATAAAAAAGCCGGGGAGTTAAATATTGTTTTTATAGCAAGGGTGGTGCCCATTAAAAATCTGTTGTTTTTAATACAAATACTTGAAAAGGTAAAACAGCAAGTATGTTTTACTATAGCGGGCCCTTTAGAAGATGCTGCTTATTGGGCGCAGTGTGAGGCAGCTATTAATAAATTACCAGCCAATATTGTGGTAAACTATGCCGGGCCTGTACACAATAGTATGGTGCAAAATATTTTGCAAAACAATCACTTGTTTGCACTACCAACCCTTGGCGAAAATTTTGGGCACTCAATATTTGAGGCATTACAGGCAGGCAGGCCTGTGTTAATTAGTAATCAAACTCCATGGCATAACTTAGCTATACAACAGGCTGGCTGGGATTTGCCGCTTAGCAATCAACTGGCATTTGTGAATGCTATTGGCTTACTTGCAGATGCCGATCAGCAAACTTTTAACCAGTATGCACTTAGCGCCTGGCAATATGCCAACCAGTTTTTGCAGCAACAACAGCATAGTGCTGCTTACACAAAAATGTTCTTATGAGCCAGCTTAAAAAAGTAAACAATGCTTTGTACAAAGCCACCCTTAACAAAGGCGCAGGTATACTGGTAAGGGTTGCCTGGTTTTTTACAAATGCCGCTTTTTTTAATCACTCATTAGCAGTGGGCAGCGCAATAAAAGTATTTATATTAAAAATATTTGGTGCCAAAATGGGTACTGGTATCGTAATTAAGCCATCCGTTAATATTAAATTTCCTTGGAAGCTTACTGTGGGCAATAATACCTGGATTGGCGAAAAAGTATGGATAGATAATGTAGATGTTATTACAATAGGAGACAATGCATGTATTTCGCAGGGAGCTTATTTGCTCACAGGCAATCATAACTACAAAAGCGAAAGCTTTGATTTAATAACCCAGCCCATCATTATTGAAGATGGCGTATGGATTGGCGCTAAGGCCATTGTATGCCCCGGGGTTGTTTGCAAAAGCCATTCCGTATTAACAGTTGCATCAGTAGCTACTACTCACCTTAATGCATATGGTATTTACAAAGGTAATCCTGCAGCACTAGCAGGCAACCGGGTATTTAATTAATAGCCCACCAAACTACTGCCATTATTTGCTGTTGCCAGCCTCACTGTAATAGCTTTTTTCATTGAATTAAAAATAAGCCGGTGCCTTACCGGTACAGCAAAACAAATGCTTCAATAACAAATTGTTAATGAAACAAAAGCCATTGTTTTTACTATAGCACTCATTAAAAAAATATGTATTTTGCTGCCGGATATTGCTAAAGGAAATTTATCATGAAGGTTTCAATTATAACGGTTACACATAATTCTGCAAAGTTTTTGCAGGATTGTATCGAGTCCGTTGTGCAGCAAACCTACCCCGATATTGAATATATCATCATTGATGGTGCATCTACGGATGGCACACTTGATATCATACGCAGTTACAATGAAAAAATAACCAGGTGGCTGTCTGAAAAAGATGGAGGCATGTATGATGCCATTAATAAAGGAATGGAAATGGCAACGGGGGAAGTAATTGGCATTTTAAATAGTGATGACATGATGGCTTCTCCTGAGGTGGTATCTCATGTAGTAAAATGCTTTAAAGATCATACGGTAGATTCGGTATATGGCGATTTGGTGTATGTAGATCAAAAAAATACCCGGCGGGTAATACGTTACTGGAAAGGATTAAGCTATAATCGTTTTCGTTTTAACTATGGCTGGATGCCTGCACACCCCACATTTTATTTCAGGAGAGATTTATTAAAAGATCTGGGCGGCTATGAGTCGCATTATTTTACAGCGTCTGACTATGAGTTTATGGCCCGTTACCTGTATCGCTACAGGATTAGCTCCCGGTATTTGCCTATGCTTATCGTAAAAATGAGGGTGGGTGGGCAAAGCAATCGTACAATTTTTAGCCGCCTTAGGGCCAATCGCCGAGATTACCTTGCCATGAAAATTAATAATATCCCTTTTCCGCATATCGCTTCTATCTTAAAACCGCTGATAAAATTGCGACAGTATTATTATACCTTGTACAAAAAAGTAGAAGACTGATAGTATATAGAAAAGCCTATGTTTAACTTATTCAAAAAAAAATCAGCTAATACAACAGTAGTAAATTCGCTGCCCATTACTACAGATATACATTCGCACATTTTGCCGGGTATTGATGATGGATCTCCTAATGTAGAAACATCGCTTAAACTGGTAAAGGGGATGCAGGCACTGGGTATAAAAAAAATGATTGCAACCCCTCATGTAATTGCCGATTTATACCGCAATACCCCCGAAACAATCTCCCAATCACTTAATATACTTGCAAGTGCACTGGCAGAAGAGCAGATAGAAATGGAACTAAAAGCTGCTGCCGAATATATGCTGGATGATTATTTTGTAAAACTGCTCCGCTCTGGCAGCCGCCTGCTTACCCTGCACAAAAACATTGTTTTAACCGAGCAGTCTTACGCAACACCCACCGCCAATGTGAACGAAATTGCATTTGAATTGATTAGCAGCGGTTACCGGCCCATCATGGCGCATCCCGAAAGGTATGCCTATTACCATAATAACTACCAGGCTTATGCCCACCTAAAAGATATGGGCTTTTTGCTGCAAGTAAACCTGTTATCCTTAACAGGCTACTATGGTAAGCCAGTAACAAAAGCCGCCCGGTATTTGCTGGAAAACGACTTGGCTGATTTGGTAGGTACCGATTTGCATCACGAACGGCACCTCCAATTATTTAATAAACCCGAAACCCTTTCTGTCATCTCCACGGCTTTAGCCAAGCGGTCATTTAATGATCTTTCCCTTTTTTGAGTTGTATTTTTAAAAGCTTTAACTAATTTTTATTTTAGTATTGCCGAATTATTAATTATTTAATATTCAATAGTTTATACTTTTGTGTGGGCCAGCTAGTACAATGCAAACTTAAAAAAGTTGCCTGTACAGCCAATCCGTAAACAATTTACAGTTAACTTTGCAACCGTTTAATACGCAACTATTGATATGGTTTGTAATGAATTACCAGATACGTTAGGATTTATGATTGTGCATACGGGCAAACTGTTGCAAAAAACTATTAATGTAACATTTTCCGGTATCAGCAAAGAAATCACCTTTGAGCAGATGGGTGTATTGTATTTTATTTCCCGTAATGCTGGTAAAAAAGACATGATTCAGCAAGATATTGCTGAAATTATGGATAAAAACAAATCAGCAGTATTGCGTTCCATCGATATTTTAGAGCAAAAAGGCTTTGTAAAACGAGTGCCAGCCCCGGGCGACAGGCGCAAAAATGTAATTGCCCTCACCGACGCCGGAAAATGTGTTATTGATAAGATGCACCAGTTTTTTTTAGGCCAGGATGTTTTGCTTAAAGAGGGTATCACTCAAAATCAACTGGAAACTTGTATGGAAGTGTTATCTAAAATCCAGCAAAAATGCAAATAGGAATGATTTATATAACTGCTTTATCACAAAATAAAGCCCCGTTGGCCGGGTAACAATTAAATAACTTTCGATAAATTTAAAATTATTTACCAAACTACAATAAGATAAGATGGCTAGCATAGCATTAAAGAAAAAAGTAGACGCATTTAAAACGGTAGACCATTTAAAGGAAGCCGGCATTTACCCTTTTTTCCGCCCCCTCTCATCAGACCAGGATACAGAAGTGATTATTGGAGGTAAACAAATATTGATGTTTGGTTCTAATAGCTATCTTGGGCTAACCAATCATCCATCCGTAAAAGAAGCCGCTAAAAAAGCAATTGATAAGTACGGCAGCGGTTGTGCCGGCTCTCGGTTTTTAAATGGCACACTCGATTTGCACCTTGAGCTGGAAAATGAGTTGGCCTCCTTTGTAGGCAAAGAAGCAGCCCTGGTATTTAGTACCGGGTACCAGGTAAACCTGGGTGTAATATCTGCACTGGCCGGCAGAAATGACTATCTCTTTTTAGATGAGTGGAATCATGCCTGTATAATTGATGGAGGACGTTTATCGTTTTCTAAAATGTATAAATATGGCCACTCCGATATGGCCCACCTGGAGCGTTTGCTGGCCAATGCGCCTTACGATGCTTTTAAACTAATTGCCACTGATGGGGTATTTAGTATGGAAGGTGATATTGCCAAACTAGATGAAATTACCAACCTTGCTCAAAAATACAATGCCTCGGTTTTTGTAGATGATGCCCACTCACTGGGCGTATTTGGCGCCGGTGGCCGGGGTACCGCAGCACATTTTAATAATGTAGATAAGGTAGATCTTATCATGGGCACATTTAGTAAATCACTGGCCTCTATTGGTGGATTTATTGCTGCAGATAAAATTGTAGTTGAATATTTAAAACACCATGCCCGCTCGTTGATGTTTAGCGCCAGTATTTCTCCGGCGGCAGCAGCCAGTGCATTAGCTGCTTTAAAAGTATTACAGCAAGAACCTGAAAGACTGGAAAAACTGTGGCAAAATACCAATTACACACTTGAGGCATTTAAAGAAGCTGGTTTTGATGTAGGCCCAACCGAATCTCCCATCATCCCCATTTTTGTAAGGGATAATGAAAAAACCTTTATAATGGCCAAAATGCTGATGGACGAAGGTGTTTTTGTAAACCCCGTAGTTTCGCCGGCAGTAAGCAGCGAATCATCCATGATCCGGTTTTCGCTAATGGCTACTCACTCTTTCGATCAAATTGATTTTGCAGTAGAAAAATTAAAAAAAGTAGCATCCCAGCTAGAAATCCCACTGTTAAATACGGTTAAGGCATGAGGCAGATAAAAAAAGTAGTAACCAAAAGGGATTTAGCTGACTTTATAGATTTTCCGCATGCGCTGTATAGTGGAGATGCTAACTATGTTCCTGAATTACATATAGCCCAAAGAGACTTGCTTACGCCAGGTAAGCATCCCTTTCACGAGCATTCATCCATGCAATTATTTGTAGCCCTCGATGGCAACAAAATTGTTGGCCGCATTGCCGCTATCCTCAACAATAACCACAATCAATATAAAAATACCAAAGATGGTTTTTTTGGATTTTTTGATGTGGAAAATGATGCAGCAACAGCAGCATTGCTGTTTGATGCGGCTACACAATGGTTAAAAGAGCAGCAGGTAAATAAAATTATTGGCCCCGTAAATCCCTCTACCAATGAGGCCTGCGGTTTGCTGGTAGACGGTTTTGACAGGCCACCTGTAGCAATGATGACTTACAATAAGCCTTACTACGCTACATTGGTAGAAAACAATGGCTTTAAAAAAAGTACCGATTTGCTGGCTTATTACCTGCCTACCAATACTGTAGATAAACGCACCCTGCAGCTTAAGCAAACCTTGTTAAACAGGTTGAAAAATAATGGTATTACTATCCGTAACATCAACCTTAAAGATTTTAAAAACGAGGTACTAAAAGTATTAAGTGTATACAATGAGGCCTGGGCAGAAAACACCGGTTTTGTACCCATGACAGACGATGAGTTTAAATACCTGGCCAAAGACCTGAAGATGATACTGGATAAAGATTTTTGTATGCTGGCAGAGCATCATGGTAAGGTAATTGGTTTTGCCCTGGCCATACCCGATGTAAATCAAATACAAATAAAAATCAAAAGAGGCCGGCTGCTGCCAACAGGTTTGTTTAAATTATTATTTGGATTAAAAAAGATAGATGTTGTAAGGGTACTGGCATTGGGTGTAGTAGCAGACTATAGAAAAGCAGGAATTGAAGCTTGTTTTTACTCAGAAATAATAGAAAAAGCCATTGCTAAAAATATTAAAGGCGGTGAAGCGTCTTGGATATTAGAGCACAATGAAATGATGAATAACGGCCTTAAAAAATTAAATGCATTGGTATACAAAACATACCGCCTGTATGAAAAGGCTATATGAAGCAAAAAGTATTAATAACAGGGGCTAGTGGCTTTTTAGGCTATCATTTAATAAATGCAGCTGTAGCAAATGAATTAGAGGTATATGCAGCCGTAAGAGCAAAAAGTACTGTTAACCACCTGGAGGAATTGCCGGTAAATAAAGTGGTACTTGATTATGCAGATAAAAACATGCTGTCTGCTGTGTTGGCCAGTCATCAGTTTGATTATATCATTCATGCTGCTGGCACTACTAAAGCAAATACCCAACAGGAGTACGATACGGTAAATGCATTATACACCGCCAGCCTTGCTGAAGCAGCGGCCAAAAGCAATTGTAAAAAATTTGTGTTTATCAGCAGCCTTGCCGCTGTAGGGCCCATAAAAGGCTTAGCCGGGGAAATAACAGAAGATAGGTTACCCAACCCGGTTACAGCGTACGGTAAAAGCAAGTTGGCAGCAGAGCAGCTATTAATGCGCCAACCCGTAAATGCGGTAATCTTAAGGCCCACGGCTATATACGGACCAAGAGAAAAAGATCTTTTTTTATTGGCAGGATATTTAAAAAAAGGCATCGATTTATATATCGGCAACAAACCACAAAAGCTAACTTTTGTGCATGGTAAAGATGCTGCAACACTGGCAGTACAAGCATTATTAAGCAATACCACCGGTATATACAATGTAAGCGATGGGTTGGTATACAGCAGGTATCATTTTGCTGATATCATAAAAAAACAATTAAATAAAAAAGCAGTAAGGCTGCACCTGCCGGTGGGCTTTGTAAAAGCTGCTTTAGCCCTGGTAGAACGCATCAATAAAATGAAAGATACGGTACCGCCAGTAAGCAGGGAAAAACTAGGAGAGTTAATAGCAGACAACTGGAGCTGTAATATTGATAAAGCAAAAAAAGAACTTAACTACCAACCATTTTTTAACCTGGATACCGGCCTGGAACAAACCATGCAATGGTACCAGCAAAACAAATGGATTTAATCAGTAAACAACATTTTATATCATTAATCACTATAACATGGAACAAAAAGTAAAACCAGCAAATGGTAAACTTGGTATACTAATACCAGGTATGGGTGCAGTAGCCACTACGTTTATAGCGGGTGTGGAAGCAGTAAAAAAAGGCCTTGCTCAGCCAATTGGCTCTTTAACCCAAATGGGCAATATCCGTATTGGTAAAAGAACAGAAAACAGGAATCCAAAAATTAACGAATTCGTTCCGTTGGCTCAGTTAAACGATATCGTTTTTGGCGGTTGGGATATTTACGAAGACAATGTTTTTGAGGCAGCTGCCAATGCAAAAGTGTTAGAAACTTCCTTATTACAGGCCATTAAGCCTGAGCTTGAAGCCATTAAACCAATGACGGCCGTATTTGATAAATCTTATGTGGCCAATCTGGATGGTAAAAATGTAAAAAAAGCTGCCACCAAGTACGATCTTGCTTTGGCGCTTATTGCTGATATCGAAAATTTTAAAGCTGCCAATGGTTGCGACCGTACGGTAATGGTTTGGTGTGGCAGTACCGAAAAATATATTGAGCAATCTGCCGTACATGCTAGCATCGAGGACTTTGAAGAGGGGTTAAAAAATAACGACGACAATATTTCTCCCAGCATGATTTATTGTTATGCTGCATTAAAAACAGGTACGCCGTATGCCAATGGTGCACCTAATTTAACCTGCGATGTACCTGCAATGGTTGAGCTGAGTAAGCAAACCAAAACACCTATTGCCGGTAAAGATTTTAAAACAGGCCAAACCTTAATGAAAACCATTGTGGCGCCAGGTTTACACGCCCGCTCTTTAGGTGTAAGGGGTTGGTTTTCTACTAATATTTTAGGAAACAGGGATGGTTATGTACTGGATCATCCAGATAATTTTAAAACAAAAGAAGTATCTAAATTAAGCGTACTCGACGAAATATTTAAACCAGAAAGCAATCCCGAACTGTATGGCGAAATGTACCATAAAGTAAGGATCAACTATTATCCTCCGCATGGCGATAATAAAGAAAGCTGGGATAATATCGACATTTTTGGCTGGCTGGGTTACCCCATGCAAATCAAGATAAATTTCCTTTGCCGGGATTCTATTTTGGCAGCGCCAATTGTGCTGGATCTTGCGCTCTTTTTAGACCTTGCTAAAAGGGCCGAAATGGGTGGTGTGCAGGAGTGGTTATCGTTCTACCTCAAATCTCCACAAACTATGGAAGGTTTGGCTCCAGAACACGACATTTTTAAACAGTTGATTAAACTACAAAATACTTTGCGCCACATAATGGGCGAAGATCTTATTACACACCTTGGCCTGGATTATTACCAGGAGTTGGTGGAAGCAATGTAATATGATACAGGTACATAAACAACTGGCATCAGTATTGGGCGTTGGGTTTGTAAAAGGTGGAGGTACTGTTGCAGCAATTATTTACTGTATCGCCTGGTATTGGCTGCCTGTTGTATACAATATGTATTGGCAACAGGCAGCCATAACACTGGCCATCATAATAGCCGGTACCTGGAGCGCCCAACAGGTAGAAAAAATTTGGGGCAAAGACAGCAGCAAAGTGGTGATAGATGAAGTAGCAGGTATGGCCATTGCTTTATTGTATGCACCGCACAGCATTTTTAATGTAGTAACCGGGCTGATACTGTTTAGATTGTTTGACATTTTGAAACCGCTGGGTATTAAAAGGATGGAAAAATTTCCGGGCGGATGGGGAGTAATGGCAGATGATATTGTTTCAGGGGTATATGCATTTATACTGTTGAGGTTGTTCATTTGGGGTCAGGCATATTTCCTTAGTTAAAGGCATGCAATGAAAGTTTTTTTAAAGGCTAATGTCGCTTCTCTGGTTGCCAGTTTGGTTGATTATCTCATTACCATACTGGTAAAAGAACTGCTACAAACAGATGCTGTATTGGCTAGCATAACGGGTACCATTTGTGGTGGTATTACCAACTTCTTCATAGGCCGAAACTGGGTATTTAATGCCAAAACTTCCAGCTTATCTCACCAGGGCTGGCGGTATTTTGTAGCATGGGCAGGCAACCTGGTTCTTAACTCTTTAGGCGTTTATTTGCTTATTCATTTTGCAGGGCTGCACTATGTGGCAGCCAAAATAATTACATCCATTACAGTGGCAGTGGGCTACAATTATCCTATTCAAAAACGGTATGTATTTAAAAATAATTGATAAATAAGATGAGCAGAAGTTACATAAGTAAAAGCCTGTTGCTTTTACTTATAATAGGGATTGGAGGGGTGCTGCAATTGCAGGGGCAAACCATTGTAAAAGGCTTTGTAAAAGATGCTATTACCAAGCAGCCCATGCCATTTGTAAGTGTATACTTTAAGGATGGTAAAGGCGTTACCACGTCCGATAACGGCAGTTACTCAATAGAAACCCGTAACCCCAAATTAGTTACCCTCATATTTACTTACGCAGGTTACGTAAAAGTAACCCGGCAAATTACAGCCGGGGCAGAGCAGGTATTGGATATAGAACTGGAAATGACGTCTTCCCTAAAAGAAGTAGTGGTAAAAAGGGGGCGTGGCAAATACCGGAATAAAAATAACCCGGCCGTAGAATTAATTGATAAAGTACTGGAGAATAAAGAAAAAAACAGGGTGTCGGCTTATGAGTATGTACAATATCATCAATATGAAAAACTGGCACTGTCGCTGGCCAACAAACCCGAAAAACTGGCTAAAAACCCGTTATTTAAAAATTATAAGTTTGTACTGGATAATGTGGATACATCTTCGGTAGAAGGCAAATCGCTGCTGCCGGTATATATAGAAGAAAGATTATCAAAAAAATTTTACCGCCGTAACCCCAATACCGAAAAAACCTACCTGCTGGCGAATAAACAAGTAAACTACGGCGATTTTTTTGACAATGCCGGTATTAGCACTTATCTAAAATCGTTGTATGCAGATATAGATATTTACGAAAACAATATCGCCCTGCTTAACCAGCAGTTTTTGAGCCCCATTGCCGATTTGGGCCCGGCATTTTACCGTTATTATATTCGTGATACCACGGAGCTGGATGGTATTAAACTTATCCGCCTGTATTTTACCCCCAAAAACCCCAACGACCTTATTTTTAGAGGCACCATGTTTGTAACACTCGATGGTAACTACTCTATTCAAAAAATAGATATGACCATCAGTAAAAAAGCAAATATCAACTGGACCCGTGAGTTAAAAATAAAACAGGAGTTTGAAAAAGGGCCAGATGGCAGGTATCATGTAATTAAAAGCGATATGCTCACCGAGTTTGCCCTCATCAATAACTCATCGGGCAGTATGTTTGGCGAAAGGCTGGTATCGTATAAAAATTTTATCATCAACCAGCCCGGGCCCGATAGCGTATATAAAGGCAAGGCCATTGTAGATTATACCAGCAGCCCGCAGGTAACAGACAGTTTTTGGGTAGCGGAGCGCCACACGCCTTTATCAAATGTGGAGGCCAAGGCTTATTATAATATAGACAGCCTAAAAAACATGCGTCGTTTTAAAACATTTATGACGGTGGTATCTGCATTGTTTACCGGCTACGTGGTACTGGGCGATTATGAAATTGGCAACACCAATACCTTTTACAGCTTTAATCCTGTGGAAGGTTTCAGGATGCGGCTTGGCGGACGTACCACTCCAAAATTTAACCGCAACCTGTATTTTGAAAACTATTTTGCATATGGGTTTAAAGACCAGCAATTAAAATACGGAGCGTTTGTAACCTACTCCCTAAATAAAAAATCCATCTATGCATTTCCGTTGCACTATATACGGGCCGGCTACCAGTACGATATGAAGATACCCGGGCAGGAGCTTCAATTTGTGCAGGAAGACAATTTTTTACTATCGTTTAAAAGGGGCAAAAACGATAAATGGCTATACCACAAAGTGTTTAAAACGGAGTACGTAAGAGAGTTTGGTAAAAATTTTTCACTTACACTTGGCTTTAGAAATTACACCCAAACACCCGCCGGTGCCATTGTATACCAAAAACCCAATGGCAGTGGCGGCAGCACTATCGTGCCCGATCTTACAGCATCCGAAGTATCGGCAGAAATTCGTTGGGCACCCAACGAGCAATTTTACCAGGGTAAAGTATACCGGGTGCCTATCATTAACAAATATCCCATATTTAAGCTGCGGTACATTGCCGGTTTAAAGGGAGTGTTAAACAGCGGATACAATTATCACAACATAAACCTGTATGCCGAAAAACGGGTGTATATGTCGCAACTGGGTTATACAGATGTTACGGTTGAGGCTGGCAAAATATTTGGTACAGTACCATTCCCATTACTTACTACCCACCGGGCTAACCAAACATATGGCTACCAGTTAAATGCCTATAACCTGATGAACTTTTTAGAGTTTGTAAGCGACCAATATTATGCAGCTAATTTTGATGTGCATTTTAATGGTTTCTTTTTAAATAAAATTCCGCTGGTAAAAAAACTAAAATTAAGAGAGGTTGCCAGTTTAAAATTGTTGTACGGTAGCGTAAGAGATAATAATAATCCAGATAATAATCCCAACCTGTACCAGTTTCCTACCGATCCTGTAACGGGCCAAACCACCACTTTTACATTAAAAGATCAGCCCTATATAGAGGCCAGCGTAGGCCTTGGAAATATCTTTAAATTGTTTAGGGTAGATCTTGTAAAAAGATTAACCTACCTGCAAAATCCTGATATCACCACATGGGGTATCCGGGTAAGGGCAAAATTTGATTTTTAAAATATTGATGCAGATGGATAAAGAATTATTAAGAGATAAGTTGCAAAAAATGATTTACGTGGTAATAAATCCCCTCGTAAAAGGCCTTATTAAAATTGGGTTTACGCCCAACCTGGTAACCATTACCGGTTTGCTGCTAAATGTTGGGGTAGCCATTATTTTTATAGTAGGGGCAGAAGAAGGCAACCGGGGCGATTTGTCGTATGTAGGCTGGGCCGGTGTACTTATTTTATTTGCAGGTATGTTTGATATGCTGGATGGGCAAGTGGCCAGGCTGGGTAATATGAGCTCAACTTTTGGAGCTTTGTTTGATTCTGTGCTCGACAGGTATAGTGAGTTAATTATGTTTTTAGGCATTTGCTATTACCTCATTTCTCATCATTATTTTTTAAGCTCTTTATTTGCTTTTATTGCCATGATTGGCTCTATGATGGTAAGTTATACCCGTGCAAGAAGCGAAGGGTTGGGTATAGAAAATAAAGGCGGTATGATGCAACGGCCCGAGCGGGTAGTACTTACCGGTTTGTCTGCAATGGCTTGTGGCATTGCAGGGCATTATATTGGTGGCGATTACAAAATCTTTGTGTCTTTTTTTCCCTACCATGTATTTGAAACCATGTCTATTTTTACTGTACCCATTACCATTATGGCTGTACTAACCAATATCACCGCATTAAAGCGATTATTTCATGCAAAAAAACAGCTGGAAGCAAAATAACCAGCCCGGTCTTTAATTTATGAGTAGAAGCGTAGTAGTAGCCACCACAATTTTAATAAGTATTATAGGAAGAGTAGTAGCACAGCCCGCTGGTTTTCCGGTGCCGGCTATACCGGCCAACCATTTGTTTTACCTGCAGCGTACGCCCAACCACAATACCATCATGTGCGACCTTAACCTGGTGAATGGCAAATTGGATGAAGCCGATCCCGTGCATGTGTATTGGATAAGATACACTGAGCAGGGGCAAAAGCAGGAGCTTAATTATATCCAGCGCAAGTTTGCCTATGGCATAAAATCAAGAAAACTGGATGCAGGTAAGTACGAGTTGAGTTTTGTATCGTACAAAAAGTTTAAAATTATTTTAATGCAGGGTAAAGAGGGCAGGTACAGGGGCTACGCCATCATTAACAATCGTACCTGCGTACTTAACAAAATTTACCTGCATATAAATGGAGGCACATTTTGGTCGCCCAATGTTGAGTATGTAGAGGTAACCGGGCAAGATGTTGCCAATGGCCAACAACAGAAAGAGCGAAAGAAAATTTGATTGTGTAATTTTGCCTGAATAAAAGAGCAGGCACAATTGTAAATAATCTGCAATGAAAAAGAATTATATATCTAATAGCGAAGAAAGTACCAGGATGTTTAAAAACAGCCTGTTCGAAAATTTATCAAAAGTGCACTTTAGTGTACCATTGTTTATTTATATCCCGGTTATTTTATTTTTTGCCTACCAGGCTTTTCAAAACAATATCGGGTTGGCCGCTTTTGCCCTGTACTTTTTTATTGGGTTGGCCGTATGGACAATTACGGAGTACCTGCTACACCGTTTTATATTTCACTATCACCCCACATCTGGCTGGGGGCAGCGGGTGCACTTTATTTTTCATGGCGTACACCACGATTATCCAAGAGATAAAAAACGCCTGGTAATGCCGCCATCAGCCAGCATACCATTAGCAGCATTGTTTTACTACCTGTTTTCGCTGCTGCTAAGCACCGTTCACCTGTACGCATTTTTTCCAGGCTTTATTTTGGGATACCTTATTTACGATATGCTGCATTATGCCATGCATCATTACAATTTTAAATCGGGTATAATGAAGCGGATTAAACAACACCATATGTTGCATCATTACCAAAATCCTGATAAAGGCTATGGCGTAAGCTCTGCTATTTGGGATAAAATACTTCACTCCGATTTTGAAAAAAATTCAAAGCAAGCAGTGAATGAGTAAAAATGCTGCTTCGTTATTTGCTCCTAAAAATATAGTAGCTGCAGCTGTGGTTACTATCTTTTACCTGCTAACTTCCTTTTTTTTAATTGGATTTAAAACAGACCAATTGGTACTGGCAGGCATTTTTAACTTGCTGTATTTTTCATCTGGCATTACCCGAAAGTTTATTCTCGGCTTTTCTATCTTTATTGTGTACTGGATATTGTTTGATTACATGAAGGCTTTTCCCAATTACAAGGTAAATGCCGTACATATACAAGACTTGTATGAAACCGAAAAAAAACTATTTGGCATCCATATCCAGGGCACTACCATTACCCCCAACGAATACTGGAAAATAAATAATGCTACCTGGCTGGATATACTAACCGGTTTTTTTTACCTGTGCTGGATACCCGTGCCATTGGCCTTTGCCGCCTGGCTTTTTTTTAAGGATAAAAGCATTTTTTTGCAGTTCTCTCTTACGTTTGTATTGGTAAATATGTTGGGCTTTATTGTATATTATATTTACCCCGCTGCACCACCATGGTATATACAGTTGCATGGCAACGAGTTTATAGCACATACGCCCAGCAACCCGGCAGCACTCACCCGCTTTGATGATTTTTTTAATACCAACATTTTTAAAAATCTTTACTCAAAGGGATCTAATGTGTTTGCGGCCATGCCATCATTACACTCTGCTTATCCATTGGTGGTACTGTATTATGGTATAAAAAAACGTACTGGCTGGATGAATATAGTTTTTGCTATCATCATGGCGGGTATATGGTTTGCCGCTGTATATACAAGCCATCATTATGTGCTGGATGTGCTGGCAGGTATTGCCTGTGCAATACTGGCGATACTGTTATTTCAAAAATGGATAATGCATATACCGGGGTTTAAAAAATTTATTGCTTACTACAACGCTACCATTTCATAATGATCAATAACAAAGCATTTATATTTGATATGAACGGCACTATCATTGATGATATGCCTTTTCATATAAAAGCATGGCACGATATTGTTAACAGGCTGGGGGCAAACCTTACCCTTCAGCAGGTAAAGGAGCAATGCTATGGCAAAAACGAAGAGTTGCTGGAGCGTATTTTTCCCAACCGTTTTACCATGCCGCAAAAAAAAGAATTGGAGCTGGAAAAAGAAACCCATTACCAGCAGGTATACCTTGCACACCGAAAACTAATCAATGGATTTGATGCCTTTGCCTCTAAGGCGCAGCAGCAGCAGATACCTATGGGTATTGGCTCAGCGGCCATCATGTTTAATATCAATTACATACTGGATGGGCTGGATATACGTAAATATTTTTCTTCTATAATATCTGCCGATCATGTGGCTACCAGCAAGCCCGACCCCGAAACTTTTTTGAGTTGTGCGGCAGCGTTAAAAGTAAATCCGGCACAATGTATTGTGTTTGAAGACGCCCCCAAAGGTGTGGAAACAGCCCTGAATGCCGGTATGCAATGTGTAGTGCTTACTACTATGCACAGCAAGGAGGAGTTTGAAGCATATCCTAATATCATTTGTTTTATCAGCGATTATACTGATGAGCAGTTAAACAGCCTGCTGTAACAAAATTTAGTTTGTAGTAGTTGGTTTTACTTTTTTGCTCAGCCAGCTTTGCTTAACAGGAATAATCCATTGCTGCAGTAATTCATCCTTAGTAAGTACGGTATTATTAAAGTACAATGTGTCGGGTGTTATAAATTGGTTTTCTACCGCATAAGCCACTTGAGATAAGGGCAACACTTCCACTTTATCTTTTATCCAAAATGCCAGCATTTGCCTGTCGAACAACTGTACATTAAAGCTGCTTTCTATTTGTTTAATCATTCGTACAGAGCTATCTGTACTACAGCCGCTAACCCCGGTAGTGGTTTCGTCTGCCATTATCACGATAAACCTTCCAAAAAATAAATTGGCATAACCAGTTACCGTATCGCCATGGCTTTTCCAGTTGCTAACAAAATCTTTAAAAATATCTTCCAGCTGTAATGCTTCGCTAAAAGCAAATAAACGGCTGCATTGGTATATCCACACCCTTGATTGTGGATGAAACCCTTCGGGTAAATGATCTTTTAAATTAAATTCCATGCTGCAAAATTAAAATGAAAAAGCCAAAGCCCCGGGGCTACTTTGGCTTAATGGTACAATATTTTTATGGATAATTAATTCATAGCAGCGGCTACTATTTCTGCAATATCCAGTACTTTTACCTCCTCTTCTTTACTGCTGTTTTTTACGCCATCAGTTAGCATGGTATTACAAAAAGGGCAGGCAGCAGCTATTACTTGTGCGCCTGTTTCAATCGCCTCTGTAGTACGATCTAGGTTAATGCGGATGTTACCTTTTTCTTCTTCTTTAAACATTTGAGCACCGCCGGCACCACAGCAAAGGCCATTGGCTTTGCAACGCTTCATTTCTATCAATGCGGTATCTAATGCTTCCAATACTTTACGGGGTGCCTCGTATATATTGTTGGCCCGGCCTAAATAGCAACTATCATGATAGGTAATTTTTTTGCCTTTAAAACTGTTGCCATCACTCATCTTTATTTTTCCCTCATCTATTAATTGCTGCAAAAAACTGGCGTGATGTATTACTTCGTAACTACCACCCAACTCGGGGTATTCGTTTTTTAACGTATTAAAACAGTGGGGGCAGGCGGTTACAATTTTTTTGATACCATAGCCATTTAAAATACTGATGTTTTGGTAAGCCATCATCTGAAACATAAACTCGTTGCCGGCCCTGCGGGCAGGGTCGCCGGTGCACATTTCTTCTTTACCCAAAATGGCGTATTTAATTTGCAGCTTATCTAAAATGGTAACAAAGGCCTTGGTTATTTTTTGTGCCCGCTGATCAAAACTGCCGGCACAGCCTACCCAAAAAAGTACTTCGGGGGTTTCTCCGACAGCGGCCATTTCGGCCATAGTTGGTACATGCATACTACTGTTTTTTACTAGTGCCAAATGTACCTATTTAGTACATACAGCGTATTAATTGTATTGCTTTTTTACAGGTTAAAACGGTTGCCCGTGTGTTTGCCTGATAAGCCACCGGGTTAAAAATGGCATCCTTTTCATACAGGTAATAAAAATATTGGTTATCCAAACCTTGCCAAAAAAAGATTGGATAAGCCTGCCCGCAGCCAGCCTGCTGGCAAATTGTTTTTTCCATTGTTGCACATAAGTAGCTTCCAGCTGTTGCCGGCTAAGTTTGTTTTGTAAAAATAAATGCCCCAGTGCGGCGGCTATTTTGGCTGCATGCAGGGCCATGCTCATGCCGTTGCCACACAAGGGCGATATCATTCCGGCTGCATCACCCAGCAGAATGATGTGATCTTGTACCTGCGCTTTTTTATTAAATGATATTTGAGATATGCTGATGGGTTGTGTAAATAATTGTTCACTTTGTTCTAAAAGCTGCCGCAAGTGTTTATTTTTTTTTAAAACGGCCTGCTCCATTTGCTGTATCGAGTTTTGGTGCGCTGCCAGGTTAGCGGCATTGGTAAGATAACAAAGGCAAAATTTGTTGTCCTCAATTTTAGATATACCACAGTAACCGTTTTTA
The DNA here is from genome assembly GCA_039796475.1 of Bacteroidota bacterium. GTDB lineage: Bacteria > Bacteroidota > Bacteroidia > Chitinophagales > Chitinophagaceae > Ferruginibacter. Next base: position 21,040 of record JBDKJT010000126.1, read on the forward strand.
AAATTGTGCAGGGCAATACTGTCCTCAGCTGCCTTAGTAATAATATGGTATTTGATGCCCACATAATTGCTTAGCTTATTGTTTTTGTGTAATACAAAAGGCCGCTTCCATTTTATATCAAGGTTACTCCGCTTACCAAAACTGCCAAAGCAAAGGGTACTGGTAAATATACCCTGCCGGGTTTGTACGCTAAAGCCATCACCGGTATATTGTACATCCTCTACTTTGCTATTTTCAATCACCAGCACTCCATTTTTTATCGCACAGTTTTTTAAGGTGTCATCAAGTAAGTATCGGCTTATACCAAAGCCACCTAGCGGCAGCGGGGCTGTTAGCAGGTTACCATTGGGAGCACTTACCTGTAATTTGGTAATATGGGGCAGGTTCATTTGGGCAAGTGGCACACCCAGCGATTCAATAAAATTCCAGCTTTCCATGCTGATGTATTCGCCGCATACTTTATGAAAAGGGTATTGCTCTTTTTCAAATAACGATACAGTATAGCCCAGCTTTGCCATTTGAATAGACAGTGCCAGGCCAGCCAAACCACCGCCCACAATACATACGTCATAGTGCCCGGGCTTAAGCATGCTGGTAAATTATCAGGTAACGAAATGCCCATTGCCAGCTTAGCCGGGAGGGGATGATATTGGTTTGATTAAAATGATGCAGCCATTCCTCTTTGGTAAAAGCCCTTGCTACCGACAGGGGTGCATCATGCTTTACAAGGTAGCTAGATGAGCAAGCACGGGTAAGTAATAAAATTGAATAATAAGCAATGGGGTGCCGATGCAGGTCATTTATAAAAAATCCCAACTTGCTGTGTTGTTGCATCCATAGCAGCATGGTATTAATGGATACATTGCTAAAATGATGGCAAAAAAGTGAATTGAAAATGATGTCTGGTTTATCGGTTTGTACATCAGCCAGCAGGTAGTCGCTGCATATCCATCGGGCAGCTATGCCGGCACATTGCTCACGGGCTACTGCAATACAAGCAGGATTAATGTCAATACCGGTAAAGCGAACGGCAATGCCTTTTTTGCTGCACCATCGCTGTAAGGCCAGTAAATTATCTCCACCACCACAGCCAATTTCGCAAATATGCAGCTGCCTATTTGCAGGCAATGTTTTAATAAAATGCTTTAATCCCCTGATGGTAATAGCATGGCCACCCAGCCAGGTATTAATAATGTTTAACTCATGCATATTTTGCCGGATATCGCTCAACGGAATATCATCCCCGTCAAGTAATTCTTTTTTATCCAACCTGGTTGAAAAATCAATCATACACGGCAGTAAATGTTTCCATGGTAAGGCCGGGGCCAAAAGCTGCACCCAATACCCGTTTGCCCAATGCACATGGATTGTTTTGTAAATCGTTGATAATTTTTTGCAACACAAATAAAATAGTAGGGGAGCTCATATTACCATATTCATTTAACACGCTGTACGAAAATGCCAATTGATGCTGGCTTATGCCGGTACTTTGTTCAATTGCCTGCAAAATTTTTTTACCCCCGGGATGTATACACCAATAATCAATGTCAGCCTTGCTGATGCCACTTTTTTCAAGTGCTTTTGTAATCAGTACATCAAAATCTTCTTTTACTAATACGGGTACATAGCCCGACAACTTCATTAAAAAACCATGGGAGGATAAATGCCAGCTCATATCTTGCTTACCCCTGAATGCAACAGCAGCATAAAAATTGGTTAACCGCAGGCCCGGTA
>JBDKJT010000127.1:0-11584 GCA_039796475.1 Bacteroidota bacterium
CCGTTTGTGCGCCTGTGGTTTTAATATGGTTTATCCTGTCTTGCTCTTTTTCTGGCCGGGTAAACTCGTGTTTTTTTACCAGGTTGTTTTCATAATCATCTACGCTACTGCCACATACCAGCCCTGTTTGGCTTCGGCCATTCATTACCAGCTGGTAAATGTAATAACAGGGTTTGCTTTCTCTAAACAAAACGTTGCGGCTAATAAATGCATCCAGGTTTTCCTTGGCGGTATCATATACTTTTTGCGAATGTATGTCGGTATCTTCCGGCAGGTCTATTTCGCTTTTAGTAATATGCAAAAAACTATTGGGATTGCCTTGTGCCTCAATTTTTGCCTCTTTACTATTGAGAACATCATAGGGCCTTGATGCCACTGTACGGGCATGCTGTGCCTCGGGCCTTAGTGCTTTAAAGGGGTGTATTGTAACCATTATAAAGTTGATAGTTTTGGTATGTTTAGCTGTGTGCTTTGGCAAATGTTTGCATCGCATCTACCAGTACCTGCACACTGCTTAGCGGCAATGCGTTGTACAAAGATGCCCTAAAACCGCCTACCAGCCGATGCCCCTTGATGCCTACAATATTTTTTTCTTTGGTATAGGCCAGGAATTTTTCTTCCAGCAGTGGGTTGTTCATTACAAAACACACATTCATTTTACTGCGGTCTTCCTTGGCCACAGTACCTGTAAAAAAAGGGTTGTTGTCAATCTCCTCGTATAAAAGCGCTGCTTTTTGATTGTTTAATTTTTCAACAGCTGCTACGCCACCTATTTGTTTTAACCAGCGCAGGGTAAGCATACACACAAATACGGCAAAAACAGGAGGTGTATTTAACATGCTACCCTCTTTTATGTGGTTGCGGTAATCCATAATGGTAGGTATGGGGCGCTTTAATTTACCCAGTATACTTCTTTTTACCACCAGCAGGTTTACCCCGGCAGGGCCCATGTTTTTTTGAGCCCCGGCATATATCAGGTCGAACTTATTAAAATCAAGTACCCGGCTAAAAATATCGCTGCTCATATCGGCAACTAAGGGCACACTGGTGTGAGGTATCTTTTGCCACTGGCTGCCATAAATGGTATTGTTGGTGGTAATATGAAAATACACCGCATCGTTTGGTACGGCAAAATCCTTGGGTATGGTGGTATAGTTATTGTCTTTACCGGTACATACAACCGCTACATTGCCAAACAACTTTGCTTCTTTAACGGCCTTTTGCCCCCAAACACCTGTATCTGCATAAGCAGCTGTTTGTTTATCATCCAGCAAGTTCATTGGCACTTGCATAAATTGGGTAGATGCACCACCATGTAAAAAAAGCACATCGTGTGTATCATCCAGCCCCATTAATTCTTTTACCAATGCCTGCGCCTCATCCATAATAGCCTGAAAGGTGGATGTACGGTGCCCAATTTCTAAAATTGATAACCCGGTATTATTGTAGTTAAGTACAGCAGCTGCTGCCTGTTCAAAAACTTGTGGAGGCAGTATAGAAGGGCCTGCATTAAAATTGTGGACCACGTGAAAAAAATATTTAATCCTGAAAAAAATCGAATTGCAAAAGTAACTTTTTGACGGCAGAACCCGGGTAAGTATTTTAATTTTTTATTGTTTATTTTACCAGCATGGTATTACGGATGATACGGTACTGCTGGTGATAAGATTTTTTTGCCGGCGGAGTGGCGGTTGGTTTATTCTTCTTGCCGGCCAAGCATTTTTCCGGCATTGCGCCAACTATCATTTAATTCGTCAAACTCTTTTAGTTCGGCTTCCGAAAATTTTTGCCGGGATAATGATTTCAAATCAGGTTGCCCTGCATTTACCCAGGCGGTATACCAATACGAGGCAACAGAGTAAACCGACAACCGCATTCTACGCTCCACCATGCCATCCAGTTTTTGGTTAAATGCCTGTGTAAAGGCGGTAGAGTATTGCCTTATAATTACTCCGTTACGGGTTTCAAAAGAATATTTTTGATCTGCCGGAAATTGTTGGGTGAGTTGTTTTTCCATGGTTAATACAGAGTCTGATGCCAATGCACTTTCCAGCACCCGGCTCCAGGCATACTCTAGTGGCTGTTGCAGATATTGGGCTTTGCCAATAAAAAAGTTAAACTCTTTTTCGCTCAATAATTCGGGCACCCGGCTTTCCCAAAAACCATGGATACCTTTTTGATTGCTGTATTGCCCATTGTGATTGCTATTGGCATGCAGCGGCACATGAGAGTCGGCTATATAGTGGCCAATTTCGGCACTGTTTTTTAAAATCTTACTAAAGTTTTTTTCTTTAAATGCGGCCGTTAACCGGTACAGCATGGTTTGTATATGCCAGGGTACAATGCCGTACATCATTAACGAGTCTTCGCCAAACTTTGCTGCAGCATCATTCCATTTACGGGGTATGTTGTTGTAAGGATAACTGCCGTAATGATCAATATCAATATAATGGCGGGGGCCTTCTTCGGGTATAGCATAACGGCGCTTATCGGGGTCTACGGCATGCTCTTCTAAAAAATCGATATTGGGTTTATAAAAAGCCATCATTTCGGGTGGCAGCAAAAAAACGGCATAGTAATTTATTTTGCGATGGGCATAAAACCCCCAGCAAAAACAGGGCTGTACCAGCAACAGCAATACAACCATAAAAATGCCGCTATGCAATATCTTTTTCATCCATTAAAACTAATACTGTAAACTACAATAAAATCATTACTCCACCACATCGGTAACACCGCCGCTTACGGCAAACTTCATGGTTTGTGTAGCGCTGATATTGGTGATAGGGCGTATACGGTTACGGGGTATTATATATACATTGCCGGCTACAGAATAAGCCATCGGCACATATACCGCCACATAATCTGTAAGGCCAAACTCCTGCATATCTTCTTTCGTTACAAAACCTACCCGCCATACATCGTTATCATCTACATTGGCCAGCACATTGTGTGTAAATTTTTTCTTTTCGCCAGCAAAAGCCTCAAAAAAATCTTTAAGCGTACTGTAAATAAACTTTATACCGGGGGTACGCTCCAGCAAATGATCAAAAGCATCTACCAGCTTGCCAAATAAAAACGAAGAGGATAAGTAGCCAATAAGCAGCACAAATAATATTACCAGTACAAAACCCACCCCGGGTATACGGCGGATATTGCCACCGGCATCTTCCATGAGGCTGGGGAAAATGGCATGTACCAGGTTGGGCAGTATGCCATCTATAAAATTAAAGGCCGCCGTAATGGCCCAAATGGTAATGGTGATGGGTGCCAGCACCAATACTCCCTGCAAAAAAAACTGCAGCAGCCTCCGGTAATCAAATCTTTTATTCATAAATACTAAAATTTGGAGGATAAAGGTAAAAGATTGGCAATGGAATAGCCCAAAATGAAATTATTGTTACGAATGGTAAAAAATAATGATGGAAACTTTGGTAACAAAAAAAGTTTCCATAGTTTTGTGCCCCATTATTATGACAGAACTGGGCACGATAGACCGCATTAAGCAAAAAGCACACGATTTGGTGATGCAATATGGCATACGCAGCGTAAGCATGGATGATATTGCCAGCTCGCTGGGGATGAGCAAAAAAACCATTTATCAATACTTTGCAGATAAAGATGAGCTGGTGGAAGCCATTATTGCAGATACCCTCAACACCAATAAAGACTGCTGTATACAAGACCAATCCCGTGCTAACGACCCCATACATGAAGTTTTTTTAGCCATGGACATGATGCAGCAAATGCTGCAAACCATGAACCCCATGGTAATTTTTGACCTTGAAAAATTTCATCCAAAAACCTACTCAAAATTTTTACAGTACAAGCACAGCTTTTTATACCAGGTGCTAAAACAAAATATAGAACGGGGTATTAAAGATGGATTATACCGCTCCGAAATTGATACAGATATTATTGTAAAAGCCCGGCTGGATGGCATGATGGTTGCCTTTAATCAGCAGCTTTTTCCAAAAAATAAGTATAGCCTGGTATATGTAGAAACACAATTAACCGAGCATTTTTTGTTTGGTTTAGTATCGCAAAAAGGATACAAGCTGGTATTAAAATACCAACAGGAAAGACAGAAAAACAACTAAAACTGACACAAAGAACATCGTATGAACTGGATTAAACCAACCATTGCAACCCTGCTTTTAACGGCATTGTACGCCGTTGTACAGGCGCAAACAACCTACCACCGCTTTAGCATGCAGCAAACCCTGGATTATGGCTTAAAAAATGCGGTACAGGTAAGAAACGCTTTGCTGGATATAAAAAGCCAGGAGCAAACCAACAGGGAAATAACAGCTGCTGCTTTTCCTCAAATCAACGGCGGCATCAGCTCTACCTACAACTTTAGCATTGCCGTACAAACGCTGCCCAACTTTATTAGCCCGGCTACTTACCAGGTACTGGTAGACGAAGGCGTAAAGGATGGCAATGGCAACCCCATTAAATTTCCGGAAGAAGGCTTTGGCAACATACAAGCACAATTTGGTGTGCCCTGGATAGCCGGCGCCGGGGTGGAGCTATCGCAAATTTTGTTTGACGGGCAGGTATTTGTAGGCTTGCAAGCACGCAGTGCTTCTATTGAATATGCTACCAAAAATGCAGAGGTTACCGTAGAACAAATAAAAGCCAATATATATAAAGTGTACTGGCAGCTGGTGGCGGCAGAAATACAACTAAACACCCTGCAAAGCAATATTGACCGGTTTGACAAATTGCTGCATGACACTAAGCTGATTTACGAAAACGGCTTTGCAGAAAAACTGGATGTAGATAAAGTATCGGTTCAGCTAAACAACCTGCAAACAGAAAAAATAAAACTAGAAAGCCAGCTAAAAAATGGCAACACCAGTTTAAAGTTTTTGATAAACATGCCGCAAAAAGACACGTTGCTATTAACAGATACCCTTACAGAAGAAATTATTAAAGATAACCTGCTGGCAGAATACAACTATAACGATCGTAAAGAAATACAACTACTTAATGCGGCGATAAAACTTAATGAGTACAATATAAAGCGTTACCAGCTAAGCCGCATCCCCACTATTGTGGCCTTTGCATCTTACCAAAAAAATGCACAACGCCTAAAGTTTGATTTTTTTAATAAAGGTGATTGGTTTACAGCCTCGCTGGCAGGTATTAAAATATCCATCCCCATTTTTGATGGTTTTGCCCGCCGTGCCAGAATTGAAAATGCCCGGATATCATTACAAAAAACCACCAACACGCTGGAGCAAACAAAGGGCTTAATGGATTACGAAGTTGCTACTGCACATACCCAAATGACCAATGCTTTGCTAACGCTGGATAACCAGCGCCGGAATATTGACCTTGCCGAAAGTGTATTTAACAGTACCAAAAAGAAATACGAGCAAGGCCTGGGCGATAACCAGGAAATATACAACGCACAAACCGAACTTAAAGTGGCTCAAAACAACTTTTTTGGTGCCTTGTATGATGCCATTACCGCCAAAGTGGATTACCTGAGAGCAACCGGAAAATTATAACCAACATCAATCAACCTTATAACAAGATAACAATGAAACAATACTTTATTACCGGGCTAACAGCTGCTATACTACTTACATCCTGCGGCAGCAGCAGTAAAGAAAATAATGCAGCCATTAACGACAAAAAAGCCGAGCTGGAAAAACTAAAAGGCGAAAAAACGCAACTTGACGAAAAGATAAGCGCTGCCGAAAAAGCCCTGCTTAAGCTTGACCCCAGCAGCGCCAATGCACAAAAACCAAAGCTGGTAGCTGTACAAACATTAGCCACCGCCGAGTTTAACCATTTTATTGAGCTGCAAGGCAAGGTAGAGTCAGAAAATATCAGCTACATCAGCCCACGCATAGGGCCTGCACAGGTAAAGGGCGTATTTATTAAAAAAGGACAATTTGTAAAAAAAGGGCAACTGCTGCTAAAACTGGATGATGCCATTTACAAACAAAACCTGGCCGCCGCCAAGCAGGGCCTCGAAACCATTAAAACACAACTGAGCTATGCCAAAAATATAGCCAAGCGCCAGCAAAACCTTTGGGATCAAAATATTGGTACCGAAGTGCAGTTGATAACCGCAAAAAATAATGTAGCCACTTTAGAAACCCAACTACGCTCTGCCGAAGAAAATGTAAAAACAGTAATGGAGCAATTAAACACCACCAATGTATACAGCGATGTAACCGGCGTGGCAGATGAGGTAAATATACGAGTGGGCGAAATTTTCCAGGGTGCTACAGCCCAGGGCCCACAAATAAGAATTGTAAATAACAGCCACTTAAAAGTAAGTGGAAACATACCCGAAAACTATCTGAGCAATGTAAGCAAGGGTACCGCCGTAAACATTAGCATACCCGACATTGGTAAAAACTTTAACAGCAACGTGAGCTTTGTGGGTGCCTCCATTGATGCCTTAAGCCGTGGTTTTGTGGTAGAGGCGGCCTTACCATCTGATGCTGCTTTAAGGCCCAACCAAATTGCGTTATTAAAAATTAAAGACTACACCGCTACCAATACCTTGGCCATACCGCTTGCTACGCTGCAAAATGATGATAAAGGCAAATTTGTAATGGTTGCTGTAAAAGAAAATGGCAAACTGGTAGCCCGTAAAAGGCCCGTTAATATCGGGTTTTTAAGCGGCGAAATGCTTGAGATAAAAACAGGTTTAAAAACTGGTGATGTATTGGTAACCGAGGGTTTTCAAAGCCTGTACGAAGGGCAGGTGATTACCACCCAATAATCCATCAAGCCGTAGCCCGTTTACTTAAACCAACCTATACAGATATTGCCCTGCCAAAGGCAAAGAAAAAATTAACTATATGAGTGCTTTAGAAACAATCCGGGAGAAGATTAAAGAATTTGGGCCTACCTCCTGGTCAATCAAAAACAAAACATCTGTTTACCTGCTGATGCTGATGGTAACACTTATGGGTATCACCCAGTTTGTTACCTTGCCCAAAGAGCAGTTTCCGGATATTGTAATACCCACCATTTATGTACAAACCATTTATGTGGGCAACTCTCCCAAAGACATCGAAAACCTGGTAAGCAAACCCATTGAAAAACAAATTAAGGGCATTACCGGCGCCAAAATAAAAAAAGTAACCAGCAGCTCTCAACAAGATTACTCAGCCATACAAGTTGAGTTTGAAACAAGTGTAAAAACAGACATTGCCCTGCAAAAAGTAAAAGATGCAATTGATAAGGCAAAAAAAGATTTACCAACCGATCTTACCCAAGAGCCTACCGCCCTGGAGGTAAGCTTTAGTGAGCAGCCAATTATGTATGTAAACGTAAGCGGCGATTACGACCTGGTACGCTTAAAAAAATATGCCGACGAGTTAAAAGACAAACTGGAGGAGCTGCCCCAAATAAACCGGGTAGACCTTGTAGGCGCCCCCGAAAGAGAGTTTCAGATAAATGTAGATAACTACAGGATGCAGGCTGCCAATGTAACTTTTGATGATATTGCCAATGCCGTAGCAAGAGAAAATATTGATATCAGCGGTGGCCTGCTGGATGTAGGCAATATGAAAAGAAACCTGCAGCTAAAAGGCCAGTTTAAAACAGCCTTTGATATCGAAAAAATATTGGTACGTAATACCAGCGGGGCTCCTATTTACCTTAAAGATATTGCCGTAATAAAAGACACCATTAAAGAACGGGAAAGTTATGCCCGCCTGGATGGTAAAAATGTAATTACGCTCAACATTATTAAACGTGCCGGCGAAAACCTTATTGAAACCAGCGATGGCATTAAAGCCATTGTAAAAGAGATGCAGCAAAACCAGTTTCCAAAAGATTTGGGATTGGTGATAACAGGTGATCAAAGCAAGCAAACCCGTACCTCGTTTAACGACCTGGTAAACTCTATTGTAATTGGCTTTGTACTGGTGCTGATTATTTTAATGTTTTTTATGGGGGTTACCAATGCATTTTTTGTGGCACTAAGTGTACCGCTCAGCATGTTTGTAGCATTTTTGTTTTTGCCTGCCGCCGATCTTATTGTGGGCACACATGTTACCCTCAACTTTATTGTACTATTTGCCTTGCTGTTTGGGTTGGGTATTATTGTAGATGATGCCATTGTGGTAATTGAAAACACCCACCGCATTTTTGTACAAGGCAAGGGCAAAATATCTGCCGAAAAAAGTGCTATGATGGCTGCCGGCGAAGTGTGGTATCCCGTACTGGCTGGTACGCTTACCACCCTGGCACCCTTTGTACCCTTACTGTTTTGGCCGGGCATCATTGGTAAATTTATGGTGTACCTGCCTACCATGCTCATCTTTACACTTACCGCTTCGTTGATTGTTGCCTTTATCATGAATCCTGTTTTTGCAGTAGATTTTATGAATCATGAGGAGCATGGCAAGCAACCAAAAGCCGCCATCTTTAAAAAACCCATCTTTTGGGTAATTATTGGGGTAGGTATTTTATTTAATATACTGGGCATGGCACAAAATGCCAGCGTAAGCGGTATTGTAACGGGTGATGATATTGTAAAACCTGGCAGCACCTATCATTTCTTTGGCAACCTGCTGTTGTTTTTTGCAGCCCTGATGGTTTTTAACCGGTATATACTGGATGGTGCCATCCATAGCTTTCAAAACAGGGCACTACCATGGATAATGAGCCACTACGAAAACCTGCTGCGCTGGTCACTCAAAGGCTGGAGGCCGGTACACCTGTTACTGGGTACCATCGCCCTGTTTTTTATAACATTGGCATTTTTTACAGCCCGTAATGTACCCGTGGTATTTTTCCCCAATGGCGATCCTAATTACATATACGTTTACTTAAAACTACCCGTGGGTACATCGGTAAATTATACCGACTCGGTTACGCATACACTAGAGGCCAAAGTAAATGAAGTGCTTGGTATTAAGGATGGCAAAACCAATCCATTGGTAGAAAGTGTGATTACCAATGTGGCCATTGGTGCCGGTGATCCACAAAGTGGCGACCGCAGCACCCGTAGCGAACTGGGCCGGGTGCAGGTATCATTTGTAGAGTTCGAAAAAAGGCATGGCAAATCTACACGGCCTTACCTTGATGAAATAAGAACCCGGCTAAAAGATGTACCCGGTGCCGAAATTTCGGTTGACCAGGAAAAAGGTGGCCCCCCAACCGACCCTCCAATTAATATTGAGGTAGCCAGTGAGGAGTTTGATAACCTTACCAAAACTGCCGTTAATTTAAAAAACTATCTCGACTCAATTAATATCTCCGGCGTAGAAGAGTTAAAGATGGATGTTGACTTAAAAAATCCTGAAATAACCCTCACCGTAGACAGGGAACGGGCACTGATTAATGGTGTAAGCAGTGCACAAATTGGTATGCAATTACGTACCGCTTTGTTTGGACGAGAAGCCTCCAAAATAAAAGAAGGAGAAGACGAATATAAAATCCAGATAAGAAACGATAAGCAACGCCGCAGCAACCTTAGCGACTTGCTGAACATGGAATTGGTATTTAGAGATTTTGCCAGTGGTGGCCAAATAAAACGGGTGCCTTTAAGCAGCGTAGTAAAAGTAGATCTTACCAGCACACTGGGCAGTGTAAAACGTAAAGACCAAAAAAGGGTAATTACCCTGCGCTCTAATGTGCTTACAGGCTTTACCCCTACCGCTGTAAATGAAGAGATAGCCCGGCATATTGCCAACTTTAAACAAAAGCCCGAAGATGTAGCCATTAAGCAAACAGGCGAGGGAGAACAGCAGGCAGAAACCGGCGCCTTTTTAGGCAAAGCTTTGGTAATTGCGCTTTTACTGATACTATTTATTTTGGTACTGCAGTTTAATTCGGTAAGCAAACCCATCATCATCCTCACCGAAATTATATTTAGTGTAATTGGTGTACTGCTGGGTTTTGCCATTACCAAAATGGAAGTGAGCGTGGTAATGACGGGTATAGGTATTGTGGGGCTTGCCGGTATTGTGGTAAAAAATGGTATACTGGTAATAGAGTTTGCCGATGAGTTAAGGGCAAGAGGTGTAAAAACAAGGGAGGCAGTAATACAGGCCGGCCGCACCCGTATCATCCCCGTATTGTTAACAGCGCTGGCAGCTATTTTGGCTTTAATACCGCTGGCCATTGGTTTTAATATAGATTTTGTGGGATTATTCTCTGAGTTTAATCCGCATATCTTCTTTGGTGGCGATAATGCAGTGTTTTGGAAACCCCTTAGCTGGACAATTATTTTTGGCCTTGCCTTTGCATTTTTTATGACGTTGATTATAGTGCCGGCGATGTACCTGATAGCCGAAAGGTTAAGGCGCCCTATGAGAAGAATGTTTGGAGGTAAGTGGATTAGCTTTATGGGCATACCGCCTTTAACCATCATCTTTTTATTATTAATGGTGGTGGCACTAATGCGCCATAAAAAAGATGTAAACCGCAGGCGTGCTAAATTAAAAGATGCCGGAAAAACCTGGAACGAAAGCTGGTTTTAATATACCAGGCTTTTAAAAAAGGGTGCAGCAAGTGCTGCACCCTTTTTTATTTCTCATAAATAGCCCATTTATCCATTTTACGGAAATAAAATTAGCCCTGCATTTTAATAGTTGCTTAAAGTCAATTGGTTGTAAAATGGCACAGTTTGGGTTTTAGCTAGCTTATCTATGCACCCCAAACTATTAAATATGAAAACATTTTACCTTGCTGCCGCCTGTACACTGGTAAGTTTACAAGGCTTTACACAAAACAATTGTGCCACCTCTTTTAAACGTAATAATGGCAACGGCACCTGCGGATTGCAGGGTGAGTTGCGATTAACTTTTGCTGGTGGATGCCCAGCCAATGTTCCGTATATCGATTCGGTATACATTAACAACGATAAAACAAACGTGGCGTTTTCAGCCCCGGATAATTCAAAGTGCAATGGTGCCAATGCCTACATCAGCTATTGCGTGGTATCGGGCAATATGCCACCAGCAAATATTTGGAAGATATTTTTTCGTAATCCGGATGGCAGCAGCTACACCTGCGATGTATCCAGCACAGGTATAGTGCCCGTAGTGTTTTCGTCATTTACTGCAACACTTACCGGCAGCACTATTGTATGCAGGTGGAATACCGAAAACGAAACAGATAATAAATATTTTGAGCTGGAGCGGTCGGCAGATGGGCTAGTGTTTAGTAGTATAGCCCGTATCAACTCCAACACACAAGGTAACTATCAATATACCGATGCAGCTGCCGGCATACTTACCGCCAACACTATTTACTACCGGGTAAAACAGGTAGATAACAGCGGCAGTTTTTCTTACAGTAAAGTTTTTGCCATAAAAAATGGTATCGCCAAAAACGACATCGTTGTTACGCCCAATCCATTCAAACAAAATATCAATATTAGTTTTAACAGCACCGCCTCTACCCTCACCGAAATAAAACTGCTGAATGTAAATGGCCAAACAGCAGCTGTAAAAAAACTGGTACCAGCAGCCGGCCAAAATACCTGCATGCTAAACGGTATCAGCCAACTGCCAAAAGGCGTATACATGATTCAAGTAATACAAAACGGGCAGGTAATAAAAAGCCAGCAATTATTAAAACAGTAATCAGCAAAAAA
>JBDKJT010000128.1:0-10666 GCA_039796475.1 Bacteroidota bacterium
TTGCGGATTGCCCACTACACCAGTAGCACAAACAGACCGGCCACCTCGGTAAGGGCCAATACAACGATAGCGTAGTGGTTTAAAAAGCTGGCTGTAATCTGTTGTGGCAGTATCTGGCACATTTGTTTTTACCTGTGCATTTAAAGTAAGGGAAAAAGATAAGGCCCAAATGGCTGGCAGTATGTGTTTGGTCATGCAAATAATTTATACCGGAATTTAAAGCCTTTTTTGCAATTGTAAACTGCTTTGTGTTTAAAAACTAATGTACTGCTGTTAATTGGAGGAAATGGATAAACGAGTAAGCTTTTGCATGAGCCCTATATACATTTTTTTGAATGGATGTATCACCAATAGCAGGGCGATTAATAGGCTGTATTTATTCGTTTAATTTACTATTATAAAATACCTCCGACAATCCAAATGCTCTTTCTGGTGCATTGTTTTCTATTTGATGAAACTGTTGGGGAGATAGCCCTGTAAAATCTTTGTACTCTTTTACCAGGTGCTGGTAATCGTGGCAATCCGTTTGTACCGCTACGCTCAACCAGTCCATTTTTGGTTGTGTATTTTTTAAGCGAAAGGCATTATCAAAACGAATAATCCTGGCATACAGTTTAGGGTTAACACCGGTATAAATTTTACACTTGCGCTCAAATTGACGTAATCCCAAACAAGCCTGTGAGGCGATAGATTGCAATGTATACTGCCTGTTGCCGTAAAGCATCATTTTAAAAGCATTTTCAATCGGGTGCGGCGGTTGTTGGATATTACGCAGCAGGGATCGTACAAATGTATTTACAATCTCAATCATTGCTTTATAATCCTTTGCATAAAACAACTGCTCGTTTACCAGGTTAAGCTGATTGCCCAGTAACAAACGGGCATCGGTGTATTGGTTGGTAATACAGTTGGCAGGTATGCCGGTAAGCCGGTAAAATGCCCCGGGTAAAAAAATTATTTGTACCACCAAAAAATTAGTACCGATATGCCTTTTGGTAACTGCCGAAAATTGACCATACAATACCACTGGCAACTTACTTTTTGTAGGCTGCCCATCTGCAAACTCAACCGTTTCGGTATCGTAAGGGTAAAATGCAATACAGTGCTCGGGCCTTGGTGGATAGGCTTTAAAAGGAGGTGCGGCACCTTTATTAAACTGTAAATGAATAATACGGTACAATTGCACATAGCCCCTTAAATCTTCGGCTGGTATAAAATCTTTTAATATCAAAAGTTAACAATCAATTTGAAAGTTAAAGTATTAATTACAAAGTTAATGGCGGGCCTACCACTTTCATCCCATGCTGTGCATGAATACGATCAAAAGCCTGTGCATCCGGCATTTCTTTTAAATTATCGAGGCAGGCAAAAAAATCTTCCATCTTACCAGCAGGTTGTAAAAAATAAATCAACTTTCCTTTATCGGTTAGCTGTATCCAGGTATGTGGAATAGTACGGGGTAAAAAAATAGTTTCGCCAGCATTTAACTGTAACGTTTGCTCACCTACCACAAACCGGTAACTGCCTTCGGTTACCATAAATATTTCATCTTGTTCAAAATGCACATGCAAGGCCGGGCCAATTTTAGCCAATCCTGTATATTCAAATACACTTAAAGCCCCGGCTGTATCTTTTGCAGATATTTTAAGATCGTTTGGGTGAAGCCCCATAAACTTACTGCTATTACCAAACCGGGATTTACCAGCACCCACTACAAAAGGCTCTTTGCCCAATATGGCCTGTTGGCATTGGCTTTTATTATTAAAAAGTATAGCAGGCACTGCCAATAATGATTGCTGCAAGAACAACTTTCTTTTCATATTGAATATTTTGGTAAAGATGAGGCTACCGACAGTGCTGTAAGTGGTATAAAAACGACTTTTTTTAGCTGCCGGATACAGGGGAAATAAATGCAGCTAAATCTTTACCTTCGCCGCCAAAATTATAATACATGAAATTGCAGGACCAACTTACCAGCAGGAGTAACAATCAATGTGAACTTTGCTTAGCCGGCAACAACCTATCTGTGTACGAAGTATTACCAGAACAACGCAACGATGCCAACGATCATATATTGATTTGCGGCACCTGCCTCTCTCAAATAGAAAAAAAAGCACCGCTTAATAGCCAGCATTGGCAATGCCTTACCCAAAGTATGTGGAACGAAGTACCCGGGGTACAGGTTGTGGCCTGGCGTATGTTAAACAGGCTTAGGGCCGAAAGTTGGGCCACCGATAACCTGGATATGCTTTACCTGGATGACGAAACCCTGGCATGGGCAAAAGCTACCGGCGATCATGAAAATGATGGCAGTGTTGACCTGCACAACGATTGCAACGGGCAGCAACTACAAAATGGCGACAGCGTGGTGTTGATAAAATCGCTGGATGTAAAAGGCAGTACACTCAATGCCAAAATGGGTACCGTAGTAAAAAACATAAGGCTGGTAGAAAATAATACCGAACAAATAGAAGGTAAAATTGAAGGCCAGGTAATTGTAATACTTACCAAGTATGTAAGAAAACAAAGTAGTTAAAAAATACATAACCGGTGGGGTAATCATCGGCCCTTCAGTTATCTTAGTAGCTAAATAGCGCCATGAAACAACTTATTTACATTACTAGCTTTATCACATTAACAGCAGCGTTACAGTTTTGCCATAACGGCAATGCTCAGCCCAATAGCCAACCCGCTGTTGCAGGCACCGACAGCACCACTGAATATGTATGCCTGCCCTGCGGCAGCGCCTGCGATAGTATTATACTTAGCGGCCCGGGCACCTGCCAGCACTGCCAAATGCAGCTGGTAAAAAAATCAAGCGTAGTTTTTAATACCATATCGCCTGCAGGGTTGTACCAATACATGATGCAAAAAGGCCGTGAAAATATTGTATT
The DNA here is from genome assembly GCA_039796475.1 of Bacteroidota bacterium. Lineage (GTDB taxonomy): Bacteria > Bacteroidota > Bacteroidia > Chitinophagales > Chitinophagaceae > Ferruginibacter. The sequence continues at coordinate 2,895 of JBDKJT010000128.1, forward strand.
ACTGGATGTACGTACCCCGGAGGAGTTTAATGGCACCGCTGAGGAAAAATTTGGGCGCCTGCAAAACGCCATTAATATACCAGTGCAAGCGCTAAAACAGCGAATAACAGAACTTGACAAGTACAAGAATAAAGAAATAATTGTGTACTGCTCTCACAGCCACCGGAGCCCACAGGCCAGTTACCTGCTTACTCAAAACGGATTTACACACGTAAGCAACCTGCAATACGGTATGCATATGTGGAAACAGCAGGTAACTGATACAGCAGGTAATAAACTACTTTTTGTACCCCAATAGTGCTGCAATTTGTTGCTTATCGTGTATTACGTAATATTTAAAATGATGTGATGCAGTTGCCAGGTAACACAAGTACCGGTAAACAATACCTACATAACTATTGTACTGCTAAAAGAAAATGCAAGATGTTGGTTTTAGCAATACAAAAAATTTTTGGCCAACCTGCCTATCAAGAAAAATAGCGCTATTGCTGCTGGTATACCCTCACATAATCTACCAGCATTTGCTTAGGAAAGATAGTTTCATCCACCCCCTTTTGACCGCCCCAGCCACCACCAACTGCAATATTCAACAACAGGTACATTTTATTATCAAACGGCCATGCCTCATATCCTGTATGTTCGTTTTTAAATGTAAAAAACACTTTATCATCTACTGATACCTTTACAAACTCCTTATTCCACTCCATACCATATACATGAAATGCGGAAGAGCAATCTTTTAAAAAAACAGTATCTGTTTTTTGAGTACCAATACTGTGGTAATATTTTTTACAATGTACAGAGCCGTGAACATAACCTTGGTTAAAACCCACATGCTCCATAATATCAATCTCACCATCATCGGGCCACTGCAACGCAGGTTTGTCGGCCAGCATCCATATAGCGGGCCATGTACCCCTGCCATCAGGTATTTTAGCCCTTACTTCAATTTTTCCGTACTGCCAGGATGCTGTATTTTTTGTTACCAGCCTGGCAGAACTGTATGCCATTCCTTCCATCATTTCTTTATGGGCTTCTATGATAAGGTGCCCGTTTTCAACCCGTGCATTTTTACTGCGTTGGCGGCTGTAATATTGTAACTCCTGGTTTCCCCAGCCATGCCCGCCCACATCATACTGCCATTTGGCAGAATCGGGCAAGCCGGCATAATTAAATTCATCTCCCCAAACAAGCTTCCATGATTTGCCAGTTGTGTTAGATGTTAAGATAAAAGCCGTTGCCAGCATTAACAAACAGCCAGCCAAAGCTGCAATTTTTTTCATACAAATGTTTTTATCAGCCTGTGTTAGCAAGGCTGGGTATACCAACTAATAAATATCCATCACTGCAATAACAAATAAAAACAAAATAATAGTACAGTAGCGCAATGACAGTATCTTTTTGTTAAGCGGAAGCACCCATTAATATATTAGCCCGTTATTAAGTAATTTGCCCCATGCACCGGCCTATTTTTATTACCGCAGCTACCAGGCTATTTTTTACAAGCGCCTGCATCATGCTGCATTTTTTTTGTGCCGGACAAACTGCCTCTGTACAATTGCATATTATCGATAGCATTGGGCAGCCCATTGCTTTTGCAAGCATCCATTTTAATCAAAAAAAATGTAGTGCAGACAGCTTAGGCCACGCCAGTATATTGCTTGCAGCCGGCAACTACCTGCTAAATGTATCGGCGGTAAACCATTATACTTTTATGAGCCAGGTACAGGTAGCAGCTGATACTATTTTGGTGATAAAGTTGCAGGGCAGGCAAAGTTTACTGGGCAATATTACGGTATACAATAGCCGAAATATAACCCGAAACCAACTGGCTGTACAATCTATCAGCAGTGCCCAATTAAAAAAATTGCCCGTAATACTGGGCGAAGTAGATCCATTAAAAACCATCACGTTGCTACCCGGTATAAAAAGTGGTGGCGAAGCCAGCGCTGGTATTTATGTAAGAGGTGGCGGGCCCGATCAAAACCTGGTTTTGCTGGATGGGATACCGGTGTACAACCCCAGCCATCTCTTTGGTTTTTTTAGCATTTTTAATGGAGATGCAGTAAATGAAATTGAGGTAATTAAAGGTGGTATACCGGCAGAATATGGCGGCAGGTTGAGCAGTGTTATAGCCATCAACAGCAAAGAAGCTAATATGGATTCGGTAAAAGGCAGTGGCGGCATTGGTTTTATATCCTCCCGTTTTTCGCTGGAAGTACCGCTTATTAATAATAAACTGTCTTTAATAATAAGTGCCCGCCGTACTTATATTGACCAAATAGCCAAAGCCGTAGCAAAAAAAAGAATAGGCGGTAATGGTTACCATTTTTACGATGCAAATGCAAAACTAAACTACCGGGTTAATAAAAATAATGCGTTGCAGTTAACCTATTATAGTGGCCAGGATTTTTTTGATTTTTCCCGTACGGAGGATGGCCGAACACGCTTGTTTAATACCAACTGGGGCAATATGCTGGCAGGTATTTCGTGGAAACAGCAAATAACCAAAAGCCTGCAGCAGCAAACTGCAGCAGTGTATAACGATTTTGCACTCGATAGCCGTTTTGCCTTTAATACCACCAGTTTTGTTTTTACTTCCGCCTTAAAAGATAAGCAGTTAAAATCGGATTGGATGTACACTCCGCAAAACTGGCTGCGTTTTAAGTGGGGCGGCCAGTATACCTGGCACCAGTTTAACCCCGGCGCCGGAGCTGTTACCACGGGCATACAAGCCTTTAAATCGCAGGTGGCTAACCGGTATGCAAAAGAAGCGGCTGCTTATGCCAGTGCTGCTGTAAATATTACACCAGCCCTTAACTTAATAGCAGGTATACGCTACAGTTACTTTAACCAGGTTGGCCCAACACAGCAGGTGCTATATGGCAGTGATGGTGTACCCACAGGCAGGATAGATTCCTTTAAAAAGGGGCAAAGCATTGCCCGTTATCACTACCCCGAACCAAGGCTTAGCCTGCTGTATAAGTTATCTTTAAATAGCAGTATAAAAGCCTCTTACACCCGTACTATACAATACCTGCACCTGGCTACCACCAGTGGCGCCACTTTTCCCAGCGATTTGTGGTTACCAAGCAGTAAACTAATTCAGCCGGCAAAAGCTCAGCAGTGGGCAGCTGGTTTTTTTAGTAACCTGCGCAATAATGCCTATGAGCTAAATGTAGAAGTATACTATAAAACCCTTACCAATCAAATTGAATTTAAGCCGGGTGCCCTGCTGCTGCTTAACCAAAACCTGGAGGGTGAAATGATATTTGGTAAAGGCAAAGCTTATGGCATTGAGTTTTTTATCCAAAAGAAAAAAGGCCGGCTCACCGGCTGGATAGGTTATACGCTTAGCAGGGCTGAGCGTACTTTTAATCAACTCAATAATGGTAAATCATTTGCTTACCGGTACGATCGGTTGCATGATTTGAGTGTAGTGGCAAATTATCCGCTTAGTAAAAAATGGGAGGCTGCGGCCGTATTTGTTTATGGTACGGGTAATGCCATTACGCTGCCCACAGGCAGGTTTACGTACAACCTTGGGCTGGATGCCGAAGACCAATCGGTGCTGCTTACCAATATTAACCAGTATAGTAATGTAAATGCTTATCGCATGCCAGCCTATCACCGGCTGGACGTTGCTTTTATATATACCCCTAAACCGATGAGTAAAAAGAAATTTAAAAGCAGCTGGAACTTTAGTGTTTATAATATTTATAACCGTTACAACCCTTACTTTATTTACCTGGATGCAAACGAAGAACAAAGAAGTATTGCAGGAAAAAAAGTATTTCTGTTTCCGGTAGTACCGAGTGTAACCTGGAATTTCAGGTGGTAAAGGATCATTTATTAAAGTGTACGATGATGAATTTTTTAACTAAAAAATCGGGTGCTTTTGCCAGTCTGCTCCTGTGTGTATTTTTAGCAGCTTGCGAAAAAGAGATGGCTATCAGCGTAGGCCCTAACCAGCCATTATTGGTGGTAGAGGCATACATCAATAATTTATTACCTCAATACAACTATGTTGTACTGAGCCAAAGCCAGGATTTTTTTTCCAGTAATTTTCAAAGCACCCCTGTATCTAATGCAATTGTAACGGTTACCGAAGGCGAATACAATGGCAGTGGCGGTTACTTATGGAATAATAATAGTACGGTAAGATTGCAAGAAGCCAATACCGATTCTGTACCGGCATCTATCAGCCAAGGGCTGTATTTTGATCAACGTTTATACAGTAACCGGCCTGCAGCCTTAAAGGGCATTGTTGGCAAAGCATACCTGCTTAATATAAATGTTGCTGGCGAAAATTACAGCGCCATTACCCGGCTGGTAACCCCAGTGGATATTGATAGTTTAACACAAGGCTTTGCATTTATTAATGATACAAAAGATACCTTATACCGTATTACCAATCACTACCACGACCCAGATACACTTGGCAATGCTCAATTTTATTTTTGGGGATACAGCGAAACAAGGCAAAGCTTTGGCTGGGGTTCGTTTACCAAAAGCAGGGCACCCGGTACAGATGATCTTTCTAATGGCCAATACATACAGCTTACGCATCCACAAGGTTTTTATAAAACAGATACCATAAATTATTTTATGGCCAGCATTACCAGGGATGTATATAATTTTTGGGACAGCTACAATAAAGCAAAAGACAATAATGGCCCATTTAGTACCCCAGTAAACCTTTTAACAACCGTAAAGGGCAATAATGCTACGGGATGCTTTAGCGGAATGGCCCTTAGCAACAAACGGCTTATTATCCGCTAAATAAAAAAAAACAGTACGATATGCAATAAAAAACTGTGTATTGCGTTGCAACTATATATCCGTATTGCGTATTAGATTTGTGTAACAGGAAAGCTAAATTTTAAACAGCACCTGCTATACCAAAACATACCGATACCATATCCATGTCTTATGAAAGCACACCTGCTATTATGCCTTTTACTTTTACCTGCTGCATTTAAAGCACAGATTACCACGCCACAGGTAAAGGCAAACTTTGGTGTAGATGCCGACCAAAAGGCCAACTATTTTTACTCCTCTCAACTTAGCGGCAGCGACGACTGGTTTATTAACAACGACCCTGGCGGCGGAGTGCATATTATTGACACCACTAATGCCACAGCGGTATATAACCAATACCTGGCTAATCCTGCCAGCCGAAACTACCCGCTGGTAAGAAGAATGACTTATGCACCATTTTCAAAAGTTAATAACCGGTTGTGGATGGATGCTGTGTTTGTAAGAGATTATCATGGCAACGATTCTACTGTTTATGCAGCAGGCTCTAATAAAAATGGCATGAACCCAGCCGATTGGTCTAGCCCGGTATCGCAATCCACACCTGATAAAAATGAGATTTTGGATGTTTTTATGCATGTACGGCGGGATGGCACAACAGCTGCAGACTCTTTGTGGATGTTTGCCGCAGTATCCATACAAAACACAACGGGCAACCGGTATTTTGATTTTGAAATGTACCAAAGCGACATTTTTTATGATATGAATACCCATGTGTTTTCAGGATATGGGCCGGATGCAGGGCACACCAGTTGGCAATTTGATGCAGCTGGTAATATTATAAAAGCAGGCGATATTATACTTACCTCAGAATATGGCAGTGCCGGGTTAACATTAATAGAGGCAAGAATATGGGTAAACAAAGATGCTATGCTGATTACACCCAATGCTTTTGATTGGGGCGGCTTGTTTGACGGAGCCAATAACTCGGCACAGTATGGCTATGCCAGTATTGAGCCCAAAGCCAAAGGTGCTTTTTACAATGGCTTGCAATGCACCCTTAATACCTGGGGTGGCCCCTTTGGTATTGTATATGGCGATAATACCTTAGGCAAAACTTACAAAGCCCGCCAGTTTATGGAGTTTTCTGTAAACCTTAGCAAGCTGGGGCTTGATCCGGTAACATTGCTGGGCGGCACTACCTGCGACAGGCCTTTTCAAAAAGTAATGGTTAAAACCCGGGCTTCTACCTCTTTTACTGCCGAATTAAAAGATTTTGTTGGGCCATTTTCTTTTTTTACTGCCGACTCGGCCTCACTGTTTACCGATGTACCTGTTTTTTGTGGGGTAATTGGGGTAAGCAATATTAGGGTTACAAATGCCAATCCATCGTATGTTTATAATTGGTCTACTCCCAACGGGCATATACTGGATACTACTGATAAAACATCTATTTACGTAGATGCACCCGGCACCTATATTGTTCATCAAAAATTAAATTCAGACTGCCCTGTATACAGCACCGATACTATTACCATCACTTTTGATGGGGCATGTGGTATTTTACTAAATAATTCCCTTGCATTTAAAGGCCAGTTACAAAAACAACAGGTACTGCTTTCGTGGAATCGGCTGCAAACAAAACCAGTAGATTATTATGAGCTGCAGCGAAGCACAGATGGTATTCGTTTTAAAACGATAGGCCAATATACCGGCGCATTGGCAGGCAACAACCTGTTTGAGATAGCCGATAACATTCAATACCTGCAAAGCCATGCCGCCTATTACCGGTTAAAGATTGTAAATAACAGCCAACAGGTAAGCTATAGCAAGATTATTTATTTTGATTTAAGCAATGCCGATATACGCAGCGTGCTAACCATACAGCCTAACCCGGTAAAAGACAAGTGCATGCTATCTGTATTTTCGCCGGTAGCCGGTAAAGCCGACGTTACCATTACAGATGCGGCCGGACGCAGTTGGTATACCGCATCTTACGCTATTAATAAAAATACTACTGCCCTGCCTGTAACATTACCCAACAATACCCTGCCCGGCGGTATCTACTTTGTGAGGCTAACTATTAATAACAACATCCCGCTGGTAAAAAAGATACTGGTAAGCCGGTAATTTTTTACTCAAATTTTTACAAATAAAAAGGCTGTCCTTACCAGACAGCCTTTTACTTATTGCATTACATTCTACAGCTTATTCTTCTTCATCAAAGCTCATCGCTTCCTTGGTTGTCATCAGCAATTCATATTCTTCCTTGCTGCCAACAATCATGTTTTCAAACTCACGTAAGCCTGTACCAGCCGGTATTGGGTGGCCGGTAATAACGTTTTCTTTTAAGCCCATCATCAGGTCGGTTTTACCTTGTATAGCCGCAGAGCTTAATACTTTGGTAGTTTCCTGGAACGATGCAGCAGATATCCAGCTTTGTGTACCCAACGATGCTTTGGTAATACCCAATAGCAGCGGAGATGAAGTGGCAGGTTTAGCATCACGGTATTCTACCAGTTTTTTGTCTGCTCTTCTCAGGATTGAGTTTTCTTCCCTGATATCCCGAAGGGTAACAATCTGGCCTGGTTTTAATTTACCACTTTCGCCTGCCTCGGTAACAACTTTTTTATCAAAGATGTTATCGTTCTCGGTGTTAAAATCAATTTTATCTTCTACATCACCTTCCAGGAAGATGGTATCACCCGCATCCTCGATGGTTACTTTACGCATCATCTGGCGCACAATTACTTCAATATGCTTGTCGTTGATTTTTACACCTTGTAAACGGTAAACTTCCTGTATCTCATTTACTACGTACTCCTGTACAGCAAACGGACCTTTAATAGAAAGTATATCAGCAGGGGCTGTTTGGCCATCACTTAATGGAGCACCAGCTTTTACAAAGTCGCCATCTTGTACCAATATTTGACGGGTTAATGGCACCAGGTATTTCCTGATAACACCATCTTTGGCTTCTACCACAATTTCCCTGTTACCACGCTTGATGTTAC
>JBDKJT010000129.1:0-3290 GCA_039796475.1 Bacteroidota bacterium
CTTGCAGGAAAACTTTTAGCAGGTATTAACAGGCTGCTGCCATAACGCAGTATACTGCCAATGGCGCCGCCTAACCCTACTAGCAAAAAGTGTTTCATTACCGTTAAAGATTACCTGAAAAAGTATATTTTAAATCTACCTGCCACTGTCCGTTTCGCTTGATCATTTTTAGCTTATTGCTGTCTTGCTTTTTGTAACTGTTTGAGTAATTGATAATGGTTACAGTATCATTTACCGCTGTTATTTCGTTTACAATAATATCGGCACTTTTGTATTTTTCCAGCTCTTCGGCAGATTTTTGTTTGTAAAATCTTTCTAGCTGGGATATATAGCCGGTATTTGTTTCATCCTGCAGCACCAATGCGCCCGCTTGTTTAAATTTATTTTCCTGCACGCCTTTTATAAAGGCCCGGGCTACATCAATATCGGTATTGGGTACACTATCTGTATTGCCGCAGCCGGCTATACAAGTAATGCTTATTATGGCGATTATTTTTTTTAGCATGTTTAAAGATATACATCATTTAATTGATACAAAGGCAAATGCCGGTTGAGCTGTATAAAATGATTGGTGGATGATTGTTTTATGGTTGTTTGTCAAGTATTTTTTTAACAGAGTCTAGGGCGTTGATACCTTTGTCGATACCCATTTTTAAAGAGTCGATACTTACTTGTTTTAATGCCTTGATGGCGCTGGCAAGGCTATCGGCCGATAAACCTTTTTCCTGCATTTTATCGGTAATACCCTGTAATAATGCACCTACGTTAAACACTACTTTCCAGGTTCCGTTTTCTTTTCTTAAACGAAAATTGATTGTTTCATCACCATTTTTTTCTTTAACAGGTATAGTAGCGTTATCGCCCGATATAACCGGCTGCCCCAAATCTAGTTTTTCGTGTGCATACTTGTCTGTTTCGCTGGTATGGATATTTACTGTACTGCTACTCATTAAATCAATGGTGCCTTTACTATCTTCTGTAACCAGCATTTTAGCTTTATCAAAGTCTTTTTTTGACAAGGCTTCAAAAAAATTAGCCAACGTAGGGCGGGGGTCTTGTTGTGTACTATTGCAGGCTAAAAAAAAGCAGGCAACAGCCAACAGCGCAGTAAAAAATAGGTTTTGTTTTTTCATGACAGGTTTTTAAAAATGTTTTTTCAAAATTACTTCTAAAGATATTTATTACAAGTACTGTTTACAAATCTTTAAAAAAAAGAGCCACCCGCAGGCAGCCCGTTTTTTTTGATATAGTTTTAAAAAAGCAAAACTAGCTTTTCCTGTTATCCATATTGTTTTCTTGTTCTTTGTCTTTATCGTATGCCCTTATGATGGCTTTAACCAGGCGGTGCCTTACCACATCTTCTTCATCTAGCTCAACATGTGCAATGCCATCAATGTTTTTTAAAATGTGCAAGGCTTTGTGCATACCACTACGCATATTTTTAGGCAAATCTACCTGGGTAGGGTCGCCGGTAATGATGGCTTTTGCATTGGCACCAATACGGGTTAAAAACATTTTTAACTGTCCGTCGTTGGTATTTTGGGCCTCATCTAAAATAATAAATGCATTATCTAGCGTACGGCCACGCATGTAAGCCAGTGGCGCTACTTCTATGGTACGTGTTGTCATGTAATAACCTAGTTTATCTGCAGGTATCATGTCGTCTAATGCATCGTATAAAGGGCGCAGGTAGGGATCGATTTTTTCTTTAAGATCACCCGGTAAAAAACCAAGGTTTTCTCCTGCTTCTACAGCCGGGCGGGTGAGGATGATTTTTTTAACAGATTTATTTTTTAATGCCCTTACGGCCAGCGCAACTGCAGTGTAAGTTTTACCGGTACCTGCAGGGCCAATGGCAAAAACAATATCATTTTTATCAACGGCCGATACCATCTTTTTTTGATTGGCAGTACGGGCTCGTACGGTTTTTCCATTGGGGCCAAACACCAATACGTCATTGGGGTTACGGTCTACAAAATTGTCTACTACCTGCTGGTCGTCGCCACCTAGTATTTGCTCAAAGTAGTTTTCACTCATGTGCCCGTTGCGCTGAATGTACTGCACAATAAGGTCAATCTTTTCTTTGGCATCCACAATTTGCTCGGGTGCTCCACTCAGTTTTACCTGTGTGCCACGACTTAAAATTTTAAGCAGGGGAAATTTTTTTTTCAGGATATCCAGTTTGCCATTGTTAACGCCAAAAAATTCAATTGGGTTAACAGTTTCCAGGTTGATAATGGTTTCTGTCAATGTACGATTAGTTTAATTTTTAATTGCGGGTGAGGTACTTTTTCAGCCAGCATTTATGTAATCAAATTTAACCCTTTACAACAGATATCTTCCAAGTTTACTTATACACACAATGTTAAAAAATAATGCTGTTTGCGGATGTTACAAACCAAGCATTGCAGGTGAAATTTTATACCCAATTGCCCGATTATATTTCTACCCAGGTATGATCGGCCAATAATTTTACCGGTGCTACAAAAGCTTTATACGGGCCTGCACTATTGCCATATTCTTTAGGGCTGATAAGCGATAAAATATACGACTCATCCCGTTTTTCGTACAAAAAATAGGTTTTGCCAATAACAGGGTTAAAGCTTAGTTTGGCATTGTAGATTTTCATACTTAAATCCTTGCGTAATTGAATTTCTTTTGCCTGCAGGGCCAGCAACTCAATTTGCTTGCGTATTTGCTCCAGCTGCATATTGGTTTGCTCTTCCATAGCGGTAAGTGCTTTGTGGCGAATAACCCCTTCTTCTGTTGCTTTTATTACAGCGCCACTTACGGATGCGGCATAGGGCACAACGCTTAACTGCCGATGGTACACTTCCTCTTTGGTAGTTATCTTTTGCTGTTGATCAAATATTTGCTGTATGATTTTTAAATGCCCATTTGCCTGCAACTCATGCTGTACACTTAGTACCTGCAAATTGTTTTTTTTAAAGTTTACGAGTAAAGTGAGTGCATCTGTAAACTGGGCCGAAACCGTATCTGCAAACTGTTGATCGGCAAAAGGTGCTTCGTCACCATCTGCCTGTACACTATACTCAAATGAAAAAGCCTGGTTTTCCAGGCTTACCCAGCTGGGACTTATAACAATCTCTTTTTTACTTTTGCCGGCCTCCAGCTTAAAGATGCCAGATACAGGGCGCTGGCCATTTTCGTACACGCCTTTTTCGGGAAATAACTGCCAAGATCCGGTAAAATTATATGCTTCTATCATTGTGTATATACTAGTTTGCTACCAACAAAAACAACTGGTATTTGTTTTGTGCTATTGTGCA
>JBDKJT010000130.1:0-4726 GCA_039796475.1 Bacteroidota bacterium
GATGTAGATAATATAGAATTACTGCCCGGCGCCTCCTCTGCCTTATATGGCTCAGGGGGTATGAATGGTACCATACTCATCACCAGTAAAAACCCTTTTAAATACCAGGGCTTATCGGTACAGGTAAAAGAAGGGGTGATGAATGCAGGCCACCGTTTTAGGCAGGCATCTAACTACTTTAATGGTGCATTAAGGTTTGCCGAAAAAGTAAGCGACAAATTTGCCTACAAAATTGGGGTAGAATATATAAGAGCCAAAGATTGGTTTGGTTACGATAAACGCAATTATGCCCGTACAGGCACTAATGGTTTTGTAAAAGACGGAGACAGGGCAACCGATCCCGGCTATGATGGTGTAAACGTTTATGGCGATGAAACCCAGCTTGATTTGCGATCGCTGGTATTTCCTAGCGTATCTGCACAGGCACCCTTTCTTAAAAACTTTTTAGATACGCTCAATGGCGGCAGGCCTATTAATGTAACCCGTACTGGTTATGCCGAAAACGAGGTGATCAATCCCAATACCATCAATTTTAAATTGTCGGGTGCATTGCACTATAAAATTGCACCAGGGGTAGAAGCATCTTTGTCTGGCCACTGGGGTAATGGTAATACCGTATATACCGGTAGCGATCGCTATAGCCTGCGTGATCTTAAAATTGGCCAGTACAAACTGGAGTTGAACAGCAAAAACTGGTTAGTGCGTGCCTACACCACACAAGAGGATGCTGGCGAAAGCTACAATGCTACCGCTACAGTAGGCCGGGTAATTGGTGTGGTAAATCCTTATGATGTATGGTTGGGTAAATATGGCCCTACCTATATTGGTGCCCGTTTAAACGGTGCTACCGATGCGGATGCACATAAAGCGGCCAGGGCTGCTGCAGATGCAGACAGGGTGAGTGCCAACTCGCCAGCATTTAAAAAAGCATTTAACCAGGTAAGAAGTGTACCTATATCAAAAGGCGGTGGCTTATTTGTAGACAGGAGCAACCTGTACCAGGTAGAAGGCCAGTATAACCTGAGCGATATCACTGGTAAATTTGCCGATATCATTGTAGGCGGTAATTTTAAAAGATACTTGCTGAATAGCGAAGGAACCCTTTTTGCAGATTCGGCCGGTAAAATAGGCATTAACGAATACGGCGGATTTGTACAAATTACCAAAAGAATGTTTAACGACTTTTTAAAATTAACGGTAAGTGGCCGCTACGATAAAAACGAAAACTTTGATGGCCGTTTCACCCCTCGTATCACCGCATTATTTAAAGTGGCCGAAAACAACAATATCCGTTTAAGCTACCAAAGCGCCTACCGTTTTCCGAGTACACAGCAGCAATGGATACGGCTTGATGTGGGTGGTAATGTAAAGCTGGTAGGTGGAGTTGACTTTTTTGATGGCTACTACGGTTTTAGTACCAAACCAACCTTTAACCTTTCTGATGTATCTGCGTATAAAAAGAACAATTTTAAACCAGAGTCGGTTAATAGTGTAGAGATGGGATACAAAGGGTTGCTGATGAATGATAAATTACTGGTAGATTTATATGGTTACTATGGCCAGTATCAAGACTTTATTACCCGTACTTTAATTATACAGCCATATAACACACAGCCAATTGGAGGTACAGTGCAAGAGCAGTTACAGGCCGATTTAGCTGCCGGCCGCCCGGCTGCCAGTCTTGGAAATATATTTTCAATCCCGGTAAATACCACCTCCAAGGTAAAAACATTTGGATGGGGTTTAAGCCTCGATTATCGTTTGGGTAGCGGATTCCAGGTGGGTGGTAACCTATCGTCGGATGAGTTAAAAGATGTGCCTGCTGGATTTAAAACCTATTTTAGCACACCTAAGTACAGGGCCAATATCAACTTTGGCAATAATGGCTTTTTGTATAAAAAACGGGTGGGCTTTAATGTTGTATACCGCTGGCAGGATGCATTTTATTACGAAAGCGATTTTGCTAATGGTAATGTTAATGCAGTACATACCCTGGATGCACAAATCAGTTACAAAATACCTGCAGGCAAATCCATCATAAAAATTGGTGCCAATAACCTGCTTAACGAGTACTATACCAATGGTATGGGTAACTCGGTAATTGGCGGGCTTTATTACGTAAGCTTTGGTTACAACGTATTTTAAACTTTTATCACTATCAAAAACTACATGATATGAAACTCTTTATTCCAATAAAAAAAGCCTGTATGGCCGCAGCGGTGGTAGCCATATCACTCAGCGCCTGTAATAAGCTGGAGCTGGATCCTACTCCCATAGCTGGCGAAACACAGGGCACCACACCTACATTGGCTACCTTGCTGGACGATCCTAACTTTAGCTTGTTAAAATCGCTGGCTACCAAAGCAGGTATGATACCCGTATTATCGGCACCTACTGTACGCTATACCGTATTTGCACCAGATAATGCTGCAGTTACCGCAAGCCTTACCCCCATTTTACCTCCGGGGGTAACGCCAGAAATGTATATCGCTTCGCTTGACCAGGCAACTTCTAAAAACATCCTGCAGTATCATATGATACCGCAGTCGATTACCACGGGCTCAATCCCTGCTACATTTCCAAATTTTCAATACCCATCTTTGCTTAACCCGGCACCATCTGTAAGCCCGTTGTTAAGGTTAACCACTTTCCCAAGCATCCGGGCAAATGGCGGCTGGGTAAATAATATACCCATTGTAGGCGCAAATATTACTGCTGTAAATGGCGTTGTTCATAAAATAGCCCGTGTATTATTGCCACCCACCCAAGATTTGTGGGCACGTATCAATGCAGAAGCTGATTTAACGTATTTAAAAGCAACCATCGACAGGGCCGATAGTGGTGTTGCCGCCGGTGGCCGTTTGCAGGATGCTTTAAGCACCGCTGCCAATCCTTCGGCCATTGCTGCTAACCTTACCGTTTTTGCTCCCAATGATGATGCGATGAAAGCATTTTTAATTGGTGCTATTACGCAGGCATTAATGGCGCAGGGTATACCGGCGCCCAATGCACAAGCAGCTGCTACTTTATTGGTAAATACCTTTGGCACCACCATCATTTCTAATCCGGCATCTATACCAGATGTGCCAGGCTTCCCTCCGGGATTGGGTAATCAGTTAGCTAAAGTAATAACCCCTACATTAGCTAAGGGTATTGTAGTATATCATATACTGTCATCTCAAAAAGGTACTTATGCTCCTCCGGGAGTAAGGGCTTTTTCGGTAAACCTGCCCTCTACTGCAGCAAATGTAAAAACCCTGCTTAATTCGGCTATTGCAGCCCATCCGGGTTTAACGGTGCAAGCCACTTTTGCTAACCTGGCCCCAGGGGTGGCAGTAGTAACAGCTGCTACCGTTAAAGGAGCTGCCAATGCAACTGCCTCCAATATTATTATCAATCCATCTGTACCACCTTACAGCAGTGATATTAATTTAGTAAATGGAGTGATACATAAAATTGACCAGGTACTCAGGCCACAATAAACCAATATCTTTTTTTAAAAACCGGGCATATTTGCCCGGTTTTTTATTTACAAATAGTTGATAAAAATATTTCTTAGTACCTCATTTTCAATAGTAAATATCTGTATATTGCATGCTGAATAAACCTGGCAGCTGTTTGCTGGTTTATTAATCCTTTCCATATTTAAACCTGTTATTTTCTAATTTATTACCGGCTGCTATATGCCGGCCTATCAATTAGCTAAATTCAAAACTATCCTTTTAGAAAGCTGCTTACCAGTAATCCCCGACTGAAACTGTGTTTCATTTTATTAATCATTTCTATTAAAATTCGTCAGCGATGAGGTTTATAGCTATTGGCTTACTACAAACGATCAAAAAAAAATCAACAATTGTATCAGTATTATTTACAGGTATTCTATTTCCAATGTTAGGTATAGCTCAAACTGAGCCCGGCGGGCCAGGTGGCTTGCCCGAAGAAGTGGTGCCGTTTGACGATAATATGAACCTTGTTTTTTTAGTGGCAGGTGTTTTATTTGCAGCATTTATTGTTTATAAACGAACTGCCAAAAAAATTACTTCCTAATTAATCAATCAATTACTTAACAGGCACTCCATACCAATGGGGTGCTTTTTTTATGGGGTAATTTAAATACGGGTATAAAGCAACTGTTTAATAAAATTAATAGCCCGGTATTCAATAAATTATGATTTTTTCACGTTTATCAGCCGTGTTAGTAGTGTAAATGCGGCAAACATGTGCTTAATTTTCGTCAGCAACTCAATAAAACCCTATATTTGTACCGGCTTCAAACTTACATACCTGCAAATTCTTTTATCCCAAAGAAACCCCGCTCTCATACAGGAGGGCTACTTTCTAATATCCTTGTTCAGGACTGCCGTACACAATTTTTAAAGAAAATGCCTATGTCAAGGATTTTACTAATACTTACATTCTTAACAGGTTTTATTACTACTGGTATTGCGCAAACCACTTATACATGGGTGGGTGGCAGTGTTGATAATTATCAAACAGCAGCTAACTGGTCGCCGGCACGTATTACGCCAGCCACTACGGATATATTGGCATTTGATGTAACAACACCCGTATCTGTATTAAATGTGCCCAACCAAACAATTGGCGCCATACAAATTATTGCAGGTACAGATGCGGTAACCTTTGGTACCAATCTTATAACCAATGTACTAACCCTCAGTAGCGCCACACCAATTTTGTATACAACTGCCGGCAGTATTTTAGCAGG
>JBDKJT010000131.1:0-6356 GCA_039796475.1 Bacteroidota bacterium
GCAGCCGCCGAAAAAATAAGAATGTTAATAAGAATAATGATATCGCCAATGGTAGTGGCAAATTTTTTACTAAGGTAGATGGCCAGCACTTCTGTACCATCTATAACAGCACCGCCCCTTACCGCAAGGCCAATACCTGCGCCCAAAAAGAAACCGCCAAAAACGGCTACCAGTAATTTATCGTTGGTAACTGCGGGAAAACTTACCGTTGCTACGCAAAGTGCCAATCCGCCAATGGCAAAGGCTGTTTTTATTGCAAAATTTCTACCCATTACTTTATATGCCAATAAAATAAAAGGGATGTTTATACCTATTAACAAAAGGGGTAAGGGCGCCTTGGTAATACCAGATATTAACAACGAAATACCCGTGGCGCCGCCATCTATAAAGCGGTTGGTAAGTAAAAATCCTTTAAATCCAAAAGATGCAGAAAATATACCAGCAGCAATTAATAGGCAGTCTTTTACAATACTTACAAAGCCAATTTTTAGTGCCCTGAATTGTTTGGCCAACTGATAGTTGGAATACGTTTTATCCTCCGTACTAACCATTTGCCTGCCTTCCAGCAGTTTACTAATCATATTATGGCGCCACCTTATTTTCACGGGGGAAATTTGCTTGCTTTAAAATAATTGTTGATGATATTTAAAATTACCCAAATGCCCTTATAAAGCCAAATAACAGTAATTAGCTTTAGTTGTTGAGCTGTAATGGTATTAGTGTAGGATTAAATGTTTATTACGCTGCCGGTTAGCCCAAAAAATTATTGGTTTTTTATAGTGAGGTTGCCTTGTATTATTAGCTGTGTACCGGTTGGTATTACTAAATTACTACCGCTGCTGATGGTTTGTTGCTGGTTTAAAATACAGTTGCCACCGGGTACAGGGTTTATATAAATACTGGCCTGTTTACTAAGCACTGGGGGCGGCAGCTCTTGATTTTGCCAATTGGCACTGCTACTCCAGTTGCCGTTGCCGGTAAAATTATACTTGCAGGCTATGCCGAGGCTATCAATTTTGCCCCATAACCTATCATCAAATGGCGAAAAAGCAAGTGCCGTACCGTATGCACTTTCACCTGTGCGAATTACCACCATTGCCTGGCTGGGTACCACATATATTTTTTGATCGTTTTTGCCTAATGCAGCATACATATCTGCTGGTGCATTGGGTATGAGGCTACCATTAAAAGTAAACTGCAGGCCCGGTGACATGTACGATGATTTGCCATTTAACCACCATAGATAACCGTAACTGTTATTATAGGGTTGAGATGTGGTGATCATACTATTAAAGTATTCTGTGCTTTTTAATATGCTATCTGCCGCCCATACACCCTTGTTTAAAGAGAGTAACCCAAACCTGGCCATACTACGGGCCTTGCTGTAATACACTCCATCAAACCAAAAACCCTGCATACCAATTTTATTGCCTAGCATGCTATTGGTATATGCCGTAGGCCCCTGGCCGGTAACAGCAGTTAAAACCGACTGTAATTGTATATACGCCCCTGTATGATAAGCCCAGCGGGTGCCGGTATCTGCCTGGTAACGAAGGCAAGCGGTTTCCGGCGATTCGTTATCACAGGGCAATGCTGGTGTATCATCTAATCCACTTGTCATGCTAAGTAAATGCCGCAGTTGTATAGCGCCCTCTTTTACCGTGGGCGCTGCAGACCATCCATTACCGAGGTAAGCAGATACCGGCTGTGTTATATCAACCAACGCATTATCCTGTGCAATGCCGATAAGTGTGGCCGTTAGGCTTTTTCCTGCAGATGCCCAGTAATGGATAGAATCGGCCGTAAACGAACCGAAATATTTTTCCAGCACTATCTTCCCATCTTTAAGTATAATAAAAGCATCCGTATTGGTTTGGGCAAGATAGCTATACAACGAATCGATATTAGATTGGCACCAACCCAAACGTGCCGGCGAAATTGTATCCCAGGTATTACCCGACACTGGCGGAAAATACATTGACTGTGCCTTGCAACATATTGCAGCCAGGCAAAGGCATAAAATAATTACCAATTGTTTCATGCAAGTTTAGTTGGCATCTGTACGACAGTATGATTCATAAATGGTTTAAGTAATATTAAAATTTATACGGGTTGGTTGATACACAAATCATCAAGAGAACTCCTGACAGCATCATACACGGTTTGTATTTCTGCGTTGGTAATACAGTAGGGTGGCATAATGTATACAATATTACCCAACGGCCTAAGGAATACGCCTTTTGATAGGTAATAATTGTAAGCCCTTTGCTGAATACCGTTAAAATAAGAGCTGTTTTCGGTAGTGTTTAATTCAATTGCCAATATGGTACCCAGGTGCCGCACCTGTTTTACAAAAGGGTGTGCTTGTATTTGTGCTGCAAAACTGGCATGCCGCTGTGTAATCAATTGCACCTGCTGCCGGCAAGCAGGCGTTAGCAGTAATGCCGCACTAGCATTGGCTGCAGCACAGGCCAGCGGGTTAGCAGTGTAAGAGTGGCCATGAAAAAATGTTTTGCTTTTATCGTCGTCATAAAAAGCATCAAAAATCTGTTGGGTACAAACGGTGGCGCCCAATGGCATAAAACCCCCGGTAATACCTTTTGATAAGCAAATAATATCAGGTGGATGGTTTAGGTGATGTATGGCAAAATCTTTACCTGTTCTGCCAAACCCCGTCATCACCTCATCGGCAATACACAATACGTTGTTTTGTTTTGCGATGCTCATCAAATCATCTAAATAAGCTGCCTCATACATTTGCATACCAGCGGCACCTTGCACCAATGGCTCAAAAATAAAAGCCGCAACTTCACCGGTGTTTGTCCATTGCTGCAGCTGCTGTTTTACCAGCGCTATATTTTGGGCATTGGGCACAGGCAAGTGTTTTACCTGAAATAAAAAAGGGTTGAAAGCAGCATTAAAGGCATTACGTTCGGCCACACTCATGGCGCCAAATGTATCGCCATGGTAAGCATTTTCCAGCGCAATGATGGTGGTTTTGTGAGGCATGGCATTATTGTGCCAATACTGTATTGCCATTTTTAACGCAACCTCCACTGAGGTAGAGCCATCATCCGAAAAAAATACTTTACTAAAGTTTTTTCCCAATAAATTAATCAATGTATCTGCCAGTTCCATAGCAGGCGTATGTGTAAATCCTGCAAATATCACATGCTCCAGTGTTTTGGCCTGCCGGGCAATAGCGGCAGCTATGGTGGGGTTGCAATGGCCATGTATGTTTACCCACCAACTTGAAATGGCATCTATATATTGTTGCTTAGCCGAAGTGTACAACACACAGCCTTTTGCTTTTACCACATGCAGTGGTTGGGCAGCAGTTTTCATTTGAGTAAATGGATGCCAGATAGTTTGCTGTTGTGTCATACTAAAAATTAATACGGGTAGTATTTGCAACTGCAGCTATTGCCGCTGCCGTTACCACCTCTAGTTGAGGGATTGAAAAAAGTATGGGTAACCCGGTATGCTGTACAATATAATCACGGGTGCTTTGCAGCAATTGGCCACTAAACACCAGGCCTTTTAAAGTAAGATTGTGTTGCCGCATAGCTGCCACTGTTAGTAAGGTATGATTGATGCTGCCCAGGTAATTATTGCTTACCAAAATAACGGGCAGTTGCAGTTGCTGTGCCAGGTGAATATTTAACAGGTTAGGTGCCAGCGGACTCATAATGCCGCCAGCAGTTTCTACCACCAGTGGGTTTACAGTAGCTGGCAGTGTAAAATCTGTTGCTTTTATGTTGATGCCTTCCTGCGCTGCCGCATAATGCGGTGAGGCAGCCAGGCGAAGGCGGTGTGTTTCGGGGTGTGTATGGCAGGCCGGGTTGGTAACCATATTTTGTACAAACAAAGTATCGGTGTTATCAAGATCGCCGGCTTGTACCGGTTTCCAATAATCGTACCCTAATGCCTGGCAGATAACAGCCGAACAAATGGTTTTACCAATACCAGTGTGAATACCAGCTATTATTACACTCATACGCCCTGTTGTATTTTGGTTGACTGAATATGTTGCTGTACCGCATTTACCAATGCAGTTATTTGCTGGCGATTGTTAAAACTATGGATGCATATCCGAATGCGCTCTTTACCAATTGGTACAGTAGGAGAAAGGATAGGCCGTACAAAAAAGCCCTGCTGCCATAAATAATCGGCCAGTGCCCGGGTAGCAAAATTATCACCCACCATAATGCCCTGTATGGGTGAGTTGCTGTTGATAAAATGTACCCCATTAATCATGGCAATACTATCTCTGAAGTATTGTATGAGATCCTGCAAAACATGCCTGTTGGCACCAGGTAATAATTGATATGCTTTTTGTATGGCCAGGTAATGATAGGGGGGAAGTGCAGTGGTAAAAATAAAACTGCGGGCCTGGTTGAGTAAAAAATTTCGCAGCGTACTGCTACCGGTAATGGCTGCCCCATGCAAGCCCATGGCTTTGCCAAAAGTATGCACCACTGCATATACATCATTATGGAGCTGATTGGCGCATACCAATCCTTCGCCACGTATACCATATATGCCGGTGGCATGTGCCTCATCTACCACCAATAATGCCTGGTGAGCTTTGCAAATAGCCATCATTTCTTTTAACGGAGCCATATCACCATCCATGGAATACACTGATTCTACCGCTACTATTTTTTTGCCTGTGGCCAATGCTAATTTTTTTTCAAGGTCGGCTAAATCATTGTGCTTAAACCGCAGGCGGCTGGCATAGCTCAGCCGCATCCCATCTATCATACTGGCATGTATATATTCATCTGCAATGTAGGTATCAGCTTTACCCAAGAGGCAACTAAACAAACCTACATTGGCCATATAGCCTGTGTTAAATATTAAGGCCGATGGCCGCTGGTGAAAATCAGCTACCAATTGTTCGGTACTTTCTGCCAGGGCAGAGTTACCGGTTATAGACCGGGAGCCTGTAGCGCCCGACGCCATTTGCAAACCTGTTTCATTATCTAACAGGCCGCTTTGGGCAAAGCCAAAATAATCGTTACTGCTAAAATCTATTTTGTTGCTGGCATAAACCAGGCTACGCAGGGTGCCAATAGATTGCTTATGCTGCAATTGCTCCTGCAGGTATTGGTCAAATTGTAAATTGGTTGTCACGTTATATAAATGCTGAGCGGTGGGTCCTGGCCCGCTGTTAACTATTTTAAAATTACCTGCAGCAATATTGCCAAAGCAAAAACTAGCTATACATCCACCGTTTGATTAACCTGTTTAAATGCTTTACGGGGCGTAAGGCCCAGCATGGCAAACATTTGCATGTCGGTATCAAAGGCTGGGTTGGGTGTGGTTAATAATTTTTCGCCGGCAAATATAGAGTTGGCACCAGCCATAAAACAAAGCGCTTGTTCTGCCACGCTCATTTCGTTTCTGCCGGCGCTTAGCCTTACCACACTTTGTGGCATTAATATTCGGGCGGTGGCAATCATCCGCAGCATTTCATCAATACCAATACGCTGGTTGTCTTGCAATGGTGTGCCTTTTACAGGCACCAGTGCATTGATGGGTACGCTATCGGGGTGTTGCTCCATTGAGCTTAAGGTATGCAGCATTTTTACCCTGTCTTCGTTGGTTTCGCCAAGGCCCACAATACCACCACAGCATACGCTCAGTTTTGCCTTACGTACATTTTGCAGGGTGTTTAAGCGGTCATCAAAAGTTCGGGTGGTAATAATGTTTCCATAGTTTTCGCTACTGGTATCAATATTATGATTGTAAGCAAAACATCCGGCTTCTTTTAACCGCTGTGCCTGCTCGTAACTAAGCATACCAAGGGTGCAGCATACCTCAAGCCCCATTTCGTTTACCTCTGCCACCATTTCAAGCACCCGGTCAAAATCCCGGTTATCTCTTACCTCTCTCCAGGCAGCGCCCATACATAACCGGGAGGCTCCATTGGCTTTTGCAGCTGCAGCTTTTTCTTTTACTGTTGCTACCGTCATCAAAGGCTCTACTTCCACATCGGTATGATAGCGGGCCGCCTGCGGGCAGTAGGCACAATCTTCTTTACAGCCACCCGTTTTTATAGAAATAAGGCTGCTGATTTGCACTTCGCCATAGGCTTTATTTTGCCTGTGTATGCTAGCCGCCTTGTAAATAAGATCTAGTAATGGTTGATGGTATATCTCCTGGATTTCGGTTAATGTCCAGTTATTTTTAATCGTCATACTTTAGTTTACTTTAAAAACGCAAATATATATAAAGCCATGCCAGCAACCAGCTGCTGCAGGCACAAAAGCACCCTTTTGTTACAGCAATGCAATAAGCACAACAACTACAGTAAGCAAAGTGTTTAGCAGGGCAATGTTAAGAGGCTTAAT
>JBDKJT010000132.1:0-50102 GCA_039796475.1 Bacteroidota bacterium
GGCTGCACCTGGCATGAGTTGGTGGGATCCGGTATACGAACTGCATGAGCTGGAAAACGAATGGAACAAAAGCCTGCAACTGTGGGTGCAATTTATTGCAGGTAAAACCACCGGAGAGCTGGAAACCGAAATGCAGTTTACTGGTTTTGATGGTGCTGCCTGGGCTGCTACTTTACAAGATATCGCCCTGCAGCTTAATTATCATTCCATACATCACCGGGCGCAGGTACAAACCATTATCAGGCAACAAGGCCTTGAGCCCGATTTTGTAGATTATATTGGCACCCGGTATCGTCGTATTGGTTAATCATTTACATTAATACATCTGTATGAAATATTGTTTTGTGTACTTGCTGTTATGCCTTGGTGCTTGTACGGCCAATAACACCGCCAGCAGCCATTTGCAGCCAAATGATAATTGGCAACTAACAGGTTTTGTAAAAGTAGACAGCATCAACCCTATACTTACCCCATCGCTGGCACAACGTTTTACCTGCCCCGTTAGCAAGCGGCAAGTAGCCTGGAACGAAAAAAATGTGCTAAACCCCGCCGCTCTGGTAAGGGATGGAAAGGTATACTTATTGTACCGGTCGCAGGATAGTGCCATGACCTCCCGGCTGGGCCTTGCCGTTAGTACAGATGGATTGCATTTTACCAAACTGCCCGAGCCTGTGTTATACCCCGATAATGATAGTATGCTGCCTTACGAGTGGAAGGGTGGTGTAGAAGACCCCCGACTGGTGCAAACACCCGATGGCCGTTACTTGCTTACATACACTGCTTATGATGGTAAAACAGCCCGGCTTTGCCTGGCCAGCTCTGCCGATTTGCGCCACTGGACAAAGCATGGGCTGGTATTGGCGGCAGAGGGTTATAAAAACACCTGGTCAAAATCAGGTGCTATTGTAGCACAACAACAAGGCGATGAAATGGTGGCTGTAAAAATTAATGGTGTTTACTGGATGTACTTTGGCGATACCGATCTTTTTATGGCCAGCTCTGCCGATTTGATACATTGGACGGTAGCCGAAAATGAAGAAAGTAAAAAAATGATTAGTGTGCTGCATCCACGCAGTGGTTATTTTGATAGCCGCCTGGTAGAGCCCGGGCCATTTGCTTTAAAAACAACCAAGGGTATTTTATTAATTTACAATGGCAGCAATGCGGCAAATTTTAATGATAGCAGTTTACCCTTGTTTACTTATAGCGCCGGCCAGGCATTGTTTGATAGCAGCCAACCTTACAAACTGCTGCACCGTAGTAACAAAAGTTTTTTAAAACCCGATAAACCCTACGAGCGGGTGGGTGAGGTAAATGAAGTGTGCTTTGTAGAAGGGCTGGTATACTTTAACAACAAATGGATGCTGTATTATGGTACCGCCGACTCTAAAATTGCAGTAGCCATCAAAGAGTAAAAAATGGTGGCTGCAGCCGTTGGCATCAGCAATTTAAAATATGCCGGGCTATTTAGCTGCCAGCCTGTTTACACGGTTTTTTGCTGCTCCTCTTTTTTGCCAAACAAATCCTTTAGCAAATCTTCTGCATCGGCGAGGTGTTCTTTTAAGGCATCGCCACCCTTGGTACGCAATTCCTCAAAATAATCTTTGGCTTTTTCCATCATCTCCTCTGCTTCGCCTTTTACCTTGTTGGCTTTTTGTTTTAAATCGTCCGCCATTTTTTCTTTTTCCTCGGGCGTCATGTTCATATACTTATGGGCAGCAAAAGCCGCAGCTGCACCCAATAAAAAAGTAGCAATATGTTTTGAATTAACAGACATGGTATAAGTTTTTACGTTGATTTAAAAATTAGTTTTGCAACTTTATTCCTAATATGAATATACTAAAATATGCAGCTGCTGTATTGGCTTTTTTGATGAACAGTGGTGAGGCAGCAGCACAAATTTTTGCCCCTAAAAATTATCCTGATAATTATTTTACCTGGCCGGTACAAGCCAAAAAAGCATTGGCAGCCAATTTTGGTGAGCTGCGGCCCAATCATTATCATATGGGGCTCGATTGTAAAACCGATCAGCGTGAAAATGTGCCGGTATTGGCCGCTGCAGATGGGTATGTAGCAAAAATAAAAATTGAACCCTATGGTTTTGGTCGTTGCATTTATATTAATCATCCCAATGGGTTAACCACTTTGTATGCCCATTTAAATGATTTTATACCGGGTATCGAAAATTATGTAAAGCAGCAACAGTACCAGCAGCAAAGCTGGAAGGTTTTTTTAGAAGACATACCACCGGGTGCCTTGCCCGTAAAAAAAGGCATGCAAATAGCGCTGAGTGGTAACACCGGAGGTTCGCAGGGGCCACACCTGCATTTTGAAATAAGGGATACCAAAACCGACAAAGTGCTTAATCCATTGTTATTTGGTTTTCCGGTAGCCGATAATATTGCACCGGATATACTCAGGCTGGCTATCTACAACCGGGGTATTAGTACCTACGAGCAAAGCCCCCGCTTTATTACCGTAAAAAAAATCAATGGCGTGTACACCACTACCCCGGCAATAATTACACAAGCTGCCGATAAGGTAAGCTTTGCTATTACTGCTTACGACCGGTATACAGGCTCTACCAATCAAAACGGTATTTACCAGGCAATGCTGTATAACAACGAAATGCCAGTGGTAGGGTTTCAGCTAGATAATATCAGCTACGACGAAACCCGTTTTTTAAATGCCCACATCGATTATAAATTAAAAACGGCCGGCGGCCCTTATGTGCAGCATTTAAGCCAGCTGCCCGGGCATTACCCATCCGTATATAAACAGGTAAGTGGCGATGGGGTAATAAACCTGGAAGATGATAGTGTGCACCAAATAAAAATAGAAGTAACAGATGCCAATGGTAATACCGCATTGCTAAAATTTGGCATAAAAAGAGGCTTGGCTAAACCAATACCTGCAGCAGACCCGGGCTCATTGCATCAAGCTGCAATTTTTCATCCGGGTTTTGTAAATGTGTTTGATAACGACCGGGTGCGTTTTTATCTTGCCGAGCAACAATTGTACGATTCTATCCGCTTTACGTACAAAGAGTGGGTGAATGCTAAAGGCATTAACGTATACCAGCTGCATACCGGTAATGTGCCGGTGCATGGTTATTACAGCGTGCAGGTAAAAGCCCCTTTTTCGTCATCGCCCAAAATAATCCGGCGCACCTGGAATGGTAAGGAAGATGTAGACAAAGCGATATACGATAATGGCTGGTACAAAGCCAGTTTTAGGGCTTTTGGTAATTTTGAATTACTGACCGATAGTACCCCACCGAGTATCACCCCGGTGGGTTTTAAAAATGGGATGAATGTTGCTAAACTTAACAGGCTGGCATTTGTAATAAGAGACGAGTCGGATGAGTTAAGAAATTTTAGGGCAGAGCTGGATGGCCAGTGGCTTTGTTTTAGTAATGATAAAGGCCGCACCTTTATATACAAATTTGATGAGCATTGCCCACTAGGGGAGCATGAGCTTAAAATTAGTGTACAAGATGTGGCTGGCAACAAAACCATACGCATATACCAGTTTACCAGGTAAATTACCAAGTAATTTTTACAGCAAAATAATATATGGCAATCGTAAGCGAAGGACAAAAAGCGCCAGCCTTTACCGGCAAAGATCAAGATGGCAACAAGGTAACGCTGGCACAATTTAAAGGGCAAAAAGTAGTATTGTATTTTTATCCGCAGGATGATACACCCACCTGTACCGATCAAGCCTGTAACCTGCGGGATAATTTTGGCGCCTTAAAAAACGAAGGTATTGTGATACTGGGGGTAAGCCCGGATGAGGAGGCCAGCCATAAAAAGTTTGAAAAAAAATTTAGCCTGCCTTTTACACTTATTGCCGATCCGGCACACCGCATTATAAACAAGTATGGAGTATGGGGCCCCAAGCAAATGTTCGGCAACCACTACATGGGCTTACATCGTACTACCTTTTTAATTGATGAAAAAGGCTTAATCCGTAAAGTTTTTTTAAAGCCACGTAGCAAACAACATACCCGTGAAATTTTAGAAGCCTGGCAAAAAATTGGATAAGCAAGCCTATTATATAAAGGAAAAATCGTGGCTGGCCAAGGTAGCAGCCTTAAAACTTGGCAGCCAATCGGTGGCCATGGTAATTGGCAAAACGATTTACCTGCACAATGTAAGCCGGCAAGATTTTTTGCAAAACAAGCGGTGGCTAAAGCATGAGCTATGTCATATACGGCAATACCAGCAATACGGGCTGCTGGGTTTTTTGTATCGCTACCTGCTAGAAACAATAAAAAAAGGGTATTACAATAACCGGTTTGAGGTAGAGGCAAGGGCAGCAGAAACAGCAGTATAGCCACGCAGGGGCTATAACAACCACTCTATTTCTCCAAAATTAAAATACTCATCTGTTTGATGGATACAGTGTAGTTTGCCATCGGCAGTAACAGCTTTAACTGTACAATTTAGTTCCGTATCATTTTTTTTAAACTGCACTACCTGGTTTTTTTTATACAATAGCTGGTTGTATTGCTCCAGCAAAATATCAAAAGGCTCGTTACAAGCCAGCTCGGCATACTCTAATACCAGCTGCAGCAACTCTTTCGCCAATATAACCGGCACATATTGGCGGCCCGTTACCTGTTTTAATGATACAGGGTTTGCAAGGGAAGGTTCAAAACTGGTTTGGTTGATATTAAAACCAATACCCACCACCGCATACTTCCAGCTGCTATCAGTACTAGGGGCAGCCGGTCCAATCACATTTTCAATCAATATCCCCCCTGCCTTTCTGTCACGCCAATATATATCGTTGGGCCATTTAATAGATGTTGCTTCGCCAGCATATTTGCTAAAAAATTTATGGCAGGCAAGTGCAACAGCCGCCGACAGCCTGAATTGCATGGAAATAAACAGGGGTGCAGGCTTAAGCACAATGCTAAGGGCAATATTATCGCCATTTCCCGTCATCCACTTTTTGCCCCGCTGGCCTTTGCCACTGGTTTGCTGCAGGGCAAACCAGGCATCGCCATGATTCGCCAATCCAGCATGAACCTTTGCCATGGCATAGTTGTTGGTACTATCCACGCTATTAAGTATATTGAAGGTGCAATTGCTGCCGGGCATACAAGCGCTATTGGTAAAGAAATTGTACTTTTGAATTACCTTGCAAGCTACTTACAGGCAGCTACAAAAAAAAGAAATAAGCCTGGTACTTACAACAGGGTCAATTCATCCCGAAAATAAAAATTATTAGTATTGAATAATCTTACCGTATTAGACAGTCGAAAAAAAAATACTATTACACGGCTCACCAGGAATAGTAAAATCTTCAAATCAATCATCCACGCCATTCAGCAAAAAAAAGGAGAGCGGGTGGTAAGCCTCGACCTTAGGAAAATACCCGAAGCAGTGGCAGATTTTTTTATTATTTGCGAAGCAAGCACCGGTGTTCAGGTAAAGGCCATTGC
Source organism: Bacteroidota bacterium (assembly GCA_039796475.1). GTDB lineage: Bacteria > Bacteroidota > Bacteroidia > Chitinophagales > Chitinophagaceae > Ferruginibacter. The sequence goes on from JBDKJT010000132.1 coordinate 5,453, forward strand.
CGATTTTATTGAAAGCGAGGTAAAAGATAAATGTACCGAATTGCCTTATAAACACGAGGGGCGACAAAGCATGCAATGGGTACTGATTGATTATGTAAACATTGTGGTGCACATTATGTTGCCAGAACCAAGAAAATTTTACCAGTTGGAAGAAATGTGGAGCGACGCCTCCATCATGGAGCATAAAGATTAATATCCGATAAAAAACATACATCTAACAAATTTGCAATTAAGCATTATGGCAGAAGATAAGAAAACAGCGGGCGACAAAAGAAACAACCCTGGTAATAACAACCCTCCCTTTGGAGACGAAACCCCAAATAAGAAAAAACCCAGATTTAATATTTACTGGATATACGGGATAGCATTTGCAGCACTTATTGGCTACAATTTTTTTAGAGGAGTAGCCAGCGGTGGTGTAGAAACCGACCAGCTTAAATTTGTAGAAATGCTAAAGGCGGGTGATGTAGAAAAGATAAAAACAGTACGCAATAAAAAAATAGTACGGGTATATTTAGATAAAGAAGCCCTTAAACGCAATGCTGCATTTTACCAGGGCATTTTAGAAAAAAACCAGTACGAGCTGGCCCTGCGGATGGCTCCGCCTCAATTGTTTTTTAACATTGTAGAAGATAAAACATTTGCTCAGCAAATGAGCGATTTTTACAAGCAAAACCCTGCCGTAAAACAAGTACCCGATTCGCCAGATGATGAAGGCGAATTGTTTGGCCAAATACTCACCTCTTTATTGCCTATACTTTTAATAGGGTTGTTATTTGTGATGATGATGCGTAAGGTTGGCGGCCCGGGTGGTTCGGGTGGTGGCCCTGGCGGCATTTTTAATATCGGTAAATCAAAAGCCACTTTGTTTGATAAAGCAAGCCGGGTAAATGTAAATTTTGCCGACGTAGCCGGGCTGGACGAAGCCAAAGTAGAGGTAATGGAAATTGTAGACTTTTTAAAAAATCCAAAAAAATATACCGCACTCGGTGGCAAAATACCAAAAGGCGCCTTGCTGATTGGCCCTCCGGGTACCGGCAAAACATTATTGGCAAAAGCAGTGGCTGGTGAAGCACAAGTACCATTTTTTAGCCTGAGTGGTAGCGATTTTGTAGAGATGTTTGTAGGGGTGGGTGCCAGCAGGGTAAGAGACTTGTTTAAGCAAGCCCGGGAAAAAGCGCCTTGCATTATTTTTATTGATGAAATTGATGCCATTGGTCGTGCCCGTGGCAAAAATGTGATGATGAGCAATGACGAAAGAGAAAACACCCTTAACCAATTGCTGGTAGAAATGGATGGCTTTGGTACCGATTTGGGCATCATTATTTTAGCAGCCACCAACCGCCCTGATGTGTTAGACTCTGCCTTACTCAGGCCCGGCCGTTTCGACAGGCAAATAACCATTGATAAGCCCGACTTGGTGGGCAGGGAGGCAATTTTTAAAGTGCATTTACAACCCATCAAAATATCCTCTACGCTGGATATACATAAATTGGCCGAACAAACCCCCGGCTTTGCAGGCGCAGATATTGCCAATGTATGCAACGAGGCCGCCCTTATTGCAGCCCGTAAAAACAAAGATGCTGTGGATATGAGCGACTTTCAGGATGCAATTGACAGGGTTATTGGTGGATTGGAAAAAAAGAATAAAATCATCTCTCCGGAAGAAAAAGAAATCATTGCCTATCACGAAGCCGGACATGCCATTTGCGGCTGGTTTTTAGAGCATGCCTATCCATTGTTAAAAGTAACCGTAGTGCCAAGGGGCAGTGCTGCATTGGGTTATGCCCAGTATACTCCTAAAGAGCAATACCTGTACAATACCGACCAACTGATGGATCAAATTTGTATGACGCTGGGCGGCCGTGCCAGCGAAGAGATATTTTTTGGTAAAATAAGCACCGGCGCCAGCAACGATTTACAACAAATTACCCGTATTGCCTACAGCATGATTACCGTGTATGGTATGAATGATAAAGTAGGTAACGTAAGCTATTACGATCCTGCACAAGAAAACAGTTTTGTAAAACCTTATAGCGAAGAAACCGGTAAAATGATTGATGAGGAAGTACGTAAATTGATTGATATCGCCTACGACAGAACCAAAGAATTGCTTACACAGCGTAAAGCAGAGGTAGAAAAATTGGCGCAGGAGTTATTAAAAAAAGAAGTGTTGTTTAAAAGCGATGTAGAATCGCTGATAGGCAAGCGCCCTTTTGAAGAGAAAAAAACACTGGAAGTAACTGAAGAAGTAGTTTTGCTGCCCGAAACAGGCGATAACAACCACAGCGTATAAAACATGAGCAGCGAAACAGCTAAACAAAACATTTTGCTAAAAATAAAAAAGGCACTGGCTACCCCGGTGCCTTTGCCTTTTCCTTTGGCCAACGCCAATAGTAGCCTGTACCCGGCACCACAAGAAGAGCTGGCAGTGCTATTTGCCCAGGCATTTACAAGCCTGCAGGGTAAGTTTGTTTTTTGTGCCGATGAAAATGAATTGCACTTGCAACTGCAGCAGTTAATAGCCAGCATGCAATGGACAAAAATATATTGCAACGATAGCCGCTGGAGCAGTATTTATAGTAATACCGATGTATTGCAAAGTTGCGATGCATCTGTTACTGGTTGCGAATACCTTGTAGCCCGTACCGGCACCATTGTAATGAGTGCCGCAGAGCAAAGCGGCCGAACCGTAAGCGTATACGCACCCATCCATATTTGTATTGCCTATACCAGCCAGTTGTTGTATGATATAAAAGACACGCTGGAAACACTACAGCGTAAATATGCCGGTAGCCTGCCATCCTTTATCACTTTTGCCAGCGGCCCCAGCCGTACAGCTGATATTGAAAAAACATTGGTAACGGGCGTGCATGGCCCAAAAGAAGTGTACCTTTTTTTAGTAGAAACGCCGTTGGCTTAATATTTTAAGCGGCCTTACCCATTTTCAAATTTACCCAGGCCTTGCCGGGTAACGGTCCAGTCGGGTGTGGTACAGTCAACAATGGTTGATGGGGTGATACCACCAATACCGCTATTTATCACCATGTCTACCTGGTGCTCAAACCTGTCAAAAATAATTTCGGGGTCAGTGTATTCTTCTACCATATCGCCGGGTAACGAGGCACTTAGTATGGGGTTGCCCAGCTCTTTTAAAATAGCATGGCATACTACATTATCAGGCACCCTTAAGCCAATGGTGTTTTTTTTGCTTTGCAAAATTTTAGGCACTTGTTTGCTGGCCGGTAAAATAAAAGTAAAGGGGCCGGGTAAATAGGTTTTTAGCATCCGGTACAAAGGCGTATCAATACTTTTGGTGTAATCGCTCAGGTGGCTAAGATCCTGGCATATAAAACTAAGCTGGGCTTTTTGAGGGTCAATTTGCTTAATCTTGCAAATACGCTCTATTGCCTTGTGTTGTGCAATATCGCAACCCAATCCGTAAATGGTATCTGTAGGATATACAATTACGCCACCATCTTTTAAGCATTCTACCACTTGCTTTATCAAGCGTGGCGGAGGATTATCTGGATGTATGTGTATCAGCATAATAAAACTTACTGCAACTTAGCTAAAACAAGCGCAATCCTGTACTTTTGCACCGTTTTTATTAAAACTAAACTAATCACTATGTCGTTGATTTGTGTTGGCAGTATGGCTTTTGATGCCATTGAAACGCCATTTGGAAAAGTAGATAAAATTGTAGGTGGTGCGGCCGTGTATATTGCCTACGCAGCCAGCAATTTTGTACAACCCATACAATTGGTTTCTATACTGGGGTACGATTTTCCACAGGAGGAGCTTGATTTGCTTAAAAGCCGTGGTATAGCTATAGACGGGGTAGAAATTGTGCCTGATAAAAAATCTTTTTTCTGGAGTGGGCGCTACCACCTGGATATGAATACAAGAGACACACTGGTAACCGACCTGAATGTGTTAGGCGACTTTAACCCCGTAGTGCCAGATAGCTACCAGCAATCGGCGTTTTTAATGTTGGGTAATCTTTCGCCTGAAGTGCAATTAAAAGTAATCAGGCAAATGAAGGTAAGGCCAAAGCTGATTGTGATGGATACCATGAACTTTTGGATGGATGTAGCCATGCCCGATTTAAAAGCAGTGCTTAAAGAAGTAGATGTGCTGATGATAAACGACAGCGAGGCAAGGCAGCTAAGTGGCGAATTTAGCCTGGTAAAAGCTGCCAAAGTAATTACAGCCATGGGCCCCAAATTTTTAGTAATAAAAAAAGGCGAGCACGGGGCATTATTGTTTAATGGTAACCAGGTGTTTTTTGCACCAGCACTTCCGTTAGAGGAGGTGTTTGACCCCACCGGTGCCGGCGATACATTTGCTGGTGGCTTTATTGGCTACCTTGCCAAAACGCAGGATATCAGTTTTGAAAACATGAAAACGGCCATTATTGTAGGCAGTGCCATGGCTAGTTTTTGTGTAGAAAAATTTGGTCCTAACCGGCTTAAAGAAATTAGTAAGCAGGATATTGATGACAGGATTGCCGAATTTGTGCAGTTGGTAAATTTTGATATCGACCTCGTTTAAGTTTTATCAAATATTTATCATGCCTTTTGCAGGCAATTGCTGCAGATAAAAGATATTACAGCAGATTTTTTTGCTGAAAACAATTCATATGTTAGAGATCATTGCACTTATTTATCTAAGCCGTAAAAACGGGGAGCTTGCAATAAAAAAAGGGCTTAAACCCGGCAGGTGGAAGCTATACACCGTGTTGGCATGGTTGGGTGCAGAGTTAATTGGTGCAATGATTGGTTTGCTGATGTTTGGAAAAACCAACATGGTATCGGCCTTATTGGTGGCATTATTTGTAGCATTTGGTGGCTACCTGCTGGTAAGATATACGCTGGAAAATAAGCCCGACGATAAGATGGAGCAGGAGGTAAATCAAATTGGGATAGACGATTTAAGGCCACCCGGTAAAGGAGATGATTTAATTAAATAAATTTAATTGTACGCCCGGTTTTTACCGGGCTTTTATTTTGCCAGGTACGCCTGGATGGCTTTTTTTACGCTTTTGTGTTGTTGTATCAATGCCAGGGCTTCATCCTGTTCAATACCCAGCTCCTGCTTTAGCATATTGGTAGCCCTTTTCCAAAGCTTATGGTTAGATAGCTGCATTTCTACCATCTTATTGCCTTTTACTTTGCCTAATTGTATCATGGCCGTTGTAGAAATCATATTGAGCACCATTTTTTGTGCTGTACCCGCCTTCATACGGGTGCTGCCAGTTACAAATTCGGGCCCCGTTTCTAATTCAATGGCATACTGGGCAGCTTGCGCAATGGGGCTGCCTGTATTGCAAACAATACAACCCGTGCCAATGCCATGATTTTTGGCTGCGTTTATACCTCCTAGTACATACGGTGTAGAGCCAGAAGCTGCAATTCCAATTAAAAAATCGCCGCTGTTTATTTGCTGTTGTGTTAAATCAATCCAGGCCTGCTCCATTTTGTCTTCGGCATATTCAACTGCATTGCGTATGGCCGTATCTCCACCGGCAATAATGCCAATAATACGTTGCTGTACGCCATAAGTAGGTGGTATTTCAGATGCATCTAAAATGCCCAGCCTGCCGCTGGTGCCAGCGCCAATATAAAACAGCCGGCCACCTGCCTTCATCCTTTCTACAACTGCTGCAGTTAGTGCCGCTATTTGGGGCAATTGCTGCTGTACCGATTGTGCCACCAAAAAATCTTCCTGGTTAATACCGGTAATTAATTCCAATACCGATTTTTTTTCAAGATCCTGGTAGTGCGATGAGGCCTCTGTGGTTTGCTCGTTTTGCATACGTTGCTGTTTTATGCCATTTATTACCATAACGATTTTGCAGCCTGCTTATGATGGAAAACTTATTTTTCCCATACATACAAAAGGGATAGCGCTGCTGCCATCGCCGGTAAGGGTATGCCCGCCGGCCACAGTTTCGTTGGCCAGCAAAGCAAACAATACCGCTTCCTTAGCATCGGGATGGATAGAAAGTGCGGCGGTGGTTTTAAAAGTACATGCTGGTAAGGCTTGCTGTATACGATCCATCAATAATGGATTGTACATGCCGCCCCCACTGCTGTAAATTACTACATCCTGCAACCGGCTGATACTTTGTTTGATGGCATTGGTAATGGTATCTGCCGAAAAAGCGCTAAGTGTAGCCATTGTATCAGCATGGCTGATGGCTGTAATGCCGGCGGCGGTTTTTGCTTTATCAAGATAAGCAAGATTAAAAAGCTCGGGCCCGGTAGTTTTTGGAAATCCACGGTCAAAAAAATCATTTGCCATAAGTTGCTGTAATAAGCCTTCATGCACTGTGCCCTGGCGGGCCAACGCCGCATCCTGATCAAAATACTTACTCGGAAAATGCTGTTGCACATAGGCATCCATTAAGGTATTGCCAGTGCCGGTATCGGTACTAAAAACCTCGTTGGCCTGCAGGTTTCCGGGCAAAAAGGTAAAATTAGCAATGCCTCCTATATTAAGCATAATGCGGTTTTCGCCGGCTTTGCTAAAAATAAAATAATCGCCATATACGGCCAAAGGTGCACCTTCTCCTCCGGCAGCAATGTGTTTTTGCCTAAAATCGCTGATGGTAATAATGCCGGTTTTTACAGCAAGATGATCGCCATCGCCTATTTGCAGGGTAGCATTACCAAATTCGCTATTGCCATGCAGTTGCTGGGGTGCATGGTAAATGGTTTGGCCGTGGCTTGCAATAAGGTTAACTGTTGCCGGGCTTACGCCCCATTTTTTTAAACAAGATAAAACAATGCTGGCATGCTGCCCGGCTACCCAACCATTTAACAGGGATACTTTTTCAAGGTCTGCCTCGTGTTTAGAAAAAACCGATTTAATATGATTGCGGTATACATCGCCATAGCTAACGGTTTCAAAATGCAGTAACTCTATAGTAGTGTGGTGGCCATGCCCGCTGCATTGGCATAGTGCTACATCCAGCCCATCTACTGAGGTGCCGCTCATCAGCCCAATAATTAGCCGGCTGTTGGCATTGGCAATATTGTACAGGCGGCGTATGTTATGATTCATAATTGCATGTTTATGCAGGTTTGTGTAAAAAAATCATGCACAAATATGCAAAAAAAGTTTGACTGCTAATTTTTTTTGCGTAAATATGCGGTATTAACTGCTTGATTTTATGCTTAAAAAAGAACGGCATGCTTTTATTAAACGGGAAATTGATATCCACAATAAGGTATTGTCTTCAGATCTATCGGGGCAGTTAAACGTATCCGAAGATACGATCCGGCGTGATTTGCAGGAGTTGGAAGATGCCGGCCTGCTAACCAAGGTACATGGCGGCGCTATTTCAAAATCTATCCAGTTTTCGTTACACGAAAATGCAGTGTATTCGTTACCCGAAAAACAAAGCATTGCTGAAAAAGCCCGTTCCCTTATCAGGGATGGAATGATTGTGCTGCTCTCCGGTGGTACCACCATTATTGAATTAATCCGTTCCCTTCCTCCAAACCTGCGGGCCACTTTTATTACCGTAAGCATTCCAACAGCTTTGGAGTTACTCAATCACCCATCCTCAGAAGTAATTTTTGTAGGTAATAAGTTATTAAAAAATGCCCAAATGTCGGTAGGGGCAGAAGTGATACAAAAGCTTAGCGAAATAAAAGCCGACCTATGTTTTTTAGGTACCAATAGTATTGATGTGCAAGAAGGATTAACCGACCTGGAGTGGGAAGTAATAGAAGTAAAAAAAGCCATGATAAAAAACAGCCGCAAAACCATTTCGCTTTCTATCTCCAAAAAACTAAACACTGTTCAGCGTTTAAAAATATGTCCGATTAACGAGGTGGATATTTTAATTACCGAGTTAAATCCTTCGGATGAAATGCTAAAACCATACAGGGATCAACAACTAACTGTTCTTTAAATAAACTATCACTACAAAATGAAAAAAACAATGAGAAACCTTCCATTACCCGGTAACTGGAGGATGCTGATGCTGTTTTTGTTGTGCAGCCTTATTAAGTTGCATGGCTTTGCACAGGTAACCATTTCTGGTAAAGTATCCGAATTGGGCGCTACTACAACAGGGCTGCCTGCTGTAACAGTGCAATTACAAGGCACCCGGCAAGGTACCGGCACCGATGCTGCAGGTAATTACCAGCTAACGGCTGACGTAAAACCCGGCACTTATGTGCTGCAGTTTTCGGCTGTAGGATTTCGTACAGAACAAAAAACATTGGTGGTTACCAGTCAATCTGCTTATACTGTAGATGCACAGTTGAGCACACAGCCCTCCCGGCTGGATGAAGTGATTGTAACGGGTACATCTGCCGGCACCACCCGCCGCCAACTTGGTAGCTACATCAGCACTTTAAATGCAGATGATCTTACAAAAGGTGCAACGAGCAATGTACTGGCATCGCTGCAGGGCAAAACGGCCGGTGCACAAATAAGCCAAAACTCCGGCGACCCTGCCGGTGGTATTAGTGTAAGATTAAGGGGTATTAGCTCGGTTTCATCTTCATCAGAACCTTTGTACATTATTGATGGGGTAATTGTAAACAATAGTACCAACAGGGTTACCAATACTCAAGGTGGCTATGATGGTGCCAATGTAGTTGGCGCCATTGGCCAAAGCCGTATGGTAGATATTAACCCACAAGATATAGACAGGGTAGAAGTGCTGAATGGTGCAGCTGCCGCTGCTATTTATGGCAGCCGGGCCAATGCCGGTGTTGTACAAATATTTACCAAAAAAGGCCGCTCGGGTGCACCACAAATAAGTTTTAGTACCAGCTTAATGACGAGCAGCCTGCGTAAAAAATTGGAGGTTAACCAGGCCGCCACAAAATTTGGTGGCCCGCCAGATGGGGCAGGTGCGGTAACGCAAGATATTTTACTGCCAGCACTTACCACCACCACTGCGGTTACCCGGTACGATTACCAGGATTATATTTTTAGAAATGCTACCGGTACTGATAATACGATAGCTATAAGCGGCGGTACCGATAAAACAAAGTACTATGTATCGGGGTCATACCTTTTTAACGGGGGTATTATAAAAAACACCGATTTTCAGCGGTTTAGCTTTCGTACCAATATAGAGCAGGTAATTAACCAGCAACTTAGTTTTAATGTGGGCCTCAATTACATCAACAGTAATGCCAACGAAAAGCCTGATGGAAACTCGTTTTTTTCTCCCATGAACTCGGTAACCATTATTGGCAATTTTCATAATATACAAGAAAGGGATGCATTGGGCAACATAAAAGCCGTGGGCGAAAGAGGCCGTGTAAATCCTGTATCGGTTATTGAAGATATTAAGCAACGGCAAACCACTAACCGGGTGCTGGCCAATATGGGTATTAAATTTAAGCCTGTTAAAAATCTTACCATCGATTATACGATGGGGATAGACAACTATGCACAAAACGGTACCACTTATATACCACCGTATGCATACAATGTAAGTACGGCTTTTTGGGGTGGTGGCGCCAGCCTCGATCCTACCCAAAACGGGTATGCCAGTGCTGCTACCAATACATTTTTTGCCATCAATCATGATGTAAATGCTACTTACAATTGGGCCATCAGCAGCAATTTGCAGTCTGTTACACAGGTAGGCTTTTCACAACAGTACGAACGTAATCGTTACCAGCTAAATCAAAGCCGTGGTTTTGCACCGTTTATTGAAACAGTTGGTGGCGGCGCCACTTTACTGCCCGGGGCAGATGAACGAGGCGAACTGTCTATTACTGGTTATTTTATACAACAAAACTTTAAATATCGCAATCAACTGTTTGTAACCGGTGCCTTGCGCCGGGATGGATCAAGTGTGTTTGGGCCACAACAGCGCAACCAGGTATATGCCAAAGCCAGCGCCAGCTATGTATTATCTGGTGCCGATTGGTGGAAGAATGCTGCCATCAGCAGGTGGTGGAATCTGGCAAAACTAAGGGTAGCCTATGGCGAAAGTGGTAATCTTACAGGTATTGGCGCTTTTGAAAGATTTAATGTATACACATCCACCCCTTTTATCAGCCGCAGTACTTTAAACGGAAGCACCCGCCTGGCAGATGAAAATATTAAGCCAGAAAGACAGCAAGAGCTGGAGTTTGGGGTAGATCTGGGTTTCTTATCTAACCGATTGGGCTTAACGGTAAATGTGTACAACAAAAAAGTAAAAGACCTGCTTATCAACCGGCAGGTAGCACCCACCAGTGGTTTTAGCAGCTTTCAAAGCAATGTTGGCAAACTGGAAAATAAAGGCTTTGAGTTAGTGTTAACTGGTACACCTGTACTTAACAAAAACTTTAGCTGGAATATTACCGGGGTATTTAACCACAACCGCAATAAAGTAATTAATACCGGCCAGCGCCTGATATTATTTGCTACCAATGCTGGTGCACCTGTAGCAATTATCGAGGGGCAGCCACTAGGTGTTTTTTATGGTACCTTCTTTGCCCGCCAGGGTGATGGAGAGTACAGTAAAAATGATATTGGCGTACCCAACTCTAACGGGCTGGTGTTAAATGCCGCAGGTATACCAAGGCTTGAGTTGGGGGTACAAAACAGCACATTGCAGTATACACCCGGCCGTGATGCCAATGGCCTGCCTGTAGGGGCACAGTTGCGTAAAATTATTGGCAACCCTAATCCTGATTATACAACAAGCCTTATCAACGAGTTTGCTTACAAAAAGCTATCCATGCGTATACAAATTGATGCTGTAAAGGGCAACGAAGTATTTAACGCTGATTTTCGTACACGCCAGGGCGTGGGTAATGGTAAAGTGGCAGAGTTGGAGCATAACGGCTCGTTACCCAGGGGTTATATAAGCGCTGCCAATGGTATATACCTGGTAGAAGAGTGGCGGGTAGATAATGGCTCGTTTACCAAATTAAGAGAATTGTCTTTGAGTTACAGTTTTGGAAAAGTAAAAAACTTGCAGGATATCGTCATCAGTTTTGCAGGTCGTAATCTTATCAGTTGGGATAATTACAACGGGTACGATCCGGAAGTAAATGCTGCTGGCCAAAGTACCTTGCTAAGAGGCATCGATTTTGGAGCAGTGCCTATTCCTAAAACATTTAGCCTGGGTGTGCAGGTAAAATTCTAAACTCAAAAAAAATATTTGTATGAAAAAAATATTAATCAATATAACGGCTTGCCTGCTTATGCTGGCATTGCTGCCAGGCATAAGCTCCTGTAAAAAGGAATTTGATAACCCCAATGCCGCTACCACCGATCAGGCACTGAGCTCATCCCGTGGGTTGATGGCAGTAGCCATTGGTGTACAAAGATTGTACACCCTTAATGTACAGTATGGATTATCGGATGCTACCGGGTTGATAACCGGCGAAACATTTTTGCTTAATCCCGGTAACCTATCTGAAGCCCAGTTTTCCAGCGGAGGCAATGCCGTAGATAATACCAATGCACTGTTGGGTAATGTATGGGCAACAAGCAGTAAATGTATTTACGATGCCAATAATGTGATAACAGGAGCCGAAGGGCTGGCAGATAAAGCCTATGCCAGCGGGCTTATTGGATATGCCACCATTATTAAATCGCTGGCTATTGGCGCACAAAGTATGTATTGGGAAAATGTGCCCGATACCATTGGTACCACCGCTACAGGTTTTATTAGCCGGGAAAATGGGTTTAATAAAGCCATTGCTGCAATAGATAAAGCATTGGCATTAATTAGTGCCAACCCTATCTCCGCCGCATTTACCACCGATATGCCTGCTGGTATTAATGATATACCCAATACCTTGTTGGCTTTAAAAGCCAGGTATTTATTATTTGTAGGTAAATATGCTGAGGCACTTACTGCTGCCAACGCTGTTAATGTAAGCAAGGTATCCAACTTTAATTTTGATGCAGCTACGCCCAACCCTATTTACAATATTGTGGCCAGTACCAATAATGTATACCAGCCGGTTGATTCTACCCTTGGCTTACCATTATCTATACGGCCGGCATTAACCGATGCAAGGATTGCTTTTTACACCAGTATTAATGCCAGTATAGCACCTCGTTTTAGGCTAAAAGGTTTTTGGGATGCAGCAAATAAAAGCATACCAATTTATATACCCGATGAGGTTAAATTAATAAGGGCCGAGTGCTTACTTCGCCAGTCGGCGCCAGATGCGGCTGCTGCCAAAACAATTATTGATGAGGTATTAAAACAAACACCTGCTGCAGATCCGTTGGGTGTTGGTGCCAATATTGCAGATGGCTACACAGGTGATACAGATGCAGCATCGTTGTTAACAGAAGTATATCGCAACCGTTGTATTGAGCTGTATTTAAGTGGGCTTAAGTTGGAGGATATGAGAAGGTTTGGCCGCCCGGTTAGCGAACGTAAACGTAATTTTTTCCCTTACCCCATTGCAGAGCGTAACAATAATACCAATACACCTGCAGACCCTGCTTTTTAGTTTTTTGTTTTAGTTTAATATTTTGAGTTTACATGCAAAAAGGTTGTCAATATATATTGGCAGCCTTTTTTGTTTTTAAAGTAAGCGTTAATATTTTGAGGGTAATCTTAAGCATAATATAATTAAGTATTATTACTGCAAGCCCACAATTAACAATGCCAGAGCAACGCAGGGATTTAATTTGCTGCTATTATTTTGTGTGTTGGTGGCTTAAAACTTATGAGGGCAGGGTGTGCCTTTCATGCTATAATCGGCATCGCACCTTTCGTCGCTGCGTATGCCATTGGGGGTAAGTTTTTCCCATACAAAAGAGCCTTCTCCACTGCCGGCACTGCGGCTAAAACCAAGTTTGCCAACAGTAGCATCGTACGATAGGCCAACCCTTGCCCGGTCGGCATCATTGTACCTTCTGTCAAACAAATCAAAACTAAGAGTTACGGCAAATGCATCACTGTTTTGAAAATTAACATTACTGCGGTACCAAATGCCAATGCCCACCCTGGCATCTTTATACTCACAGCCAATACTCATAGCATTGCTGTTTTGTTGCTTGTAATAAAGTACGCTGGGTAAAAAATAGCGGTCGCCATATTCGTCAAGGTCCAGCTTATAGCGTACGTAGCCAAACCAACGGCGGGGCAATTGGCTGTAGGTGTTAGAGGTAAGCGATTCGTCTGGCTGGTTGATATGATGGGCCCCGCCGCCAATCATCCATTTATCCTGCAGGTACAATAAAAAGCCAGCACCAAAATCTGCAAAAAACTTGTTGTTGTTCAGCGGCCTGTCTGCACCCGATATACCGCCGGGTATTACACCGGTGTTATCAATCTGGTCAGAAAAATAAAGCTTATCATAATTTACACTGCGGTTGCCTACACCCGCTTGTAAGCCGAGATGCAGGCGGGCACCGGGCAGGCAAAGACCGTATGAGTACATGGCGCTTAAGTTGGTTTTGTTGATATAACCCTCTTTAGAGTGGGTAAGCAATAAGCCCACACCGCCATGCAGGCTTTTGATATACCTGTCGGCCCCTACGGCAGCATACTCCATATTTGTAGGTACATTAATCCAGTGTCTTTTATAGCCAGCAGTAAAACGCAGGTCCATCTCGCCGGTGCCGGCGGTGGCAGGGTTAAGCGTAAGCGGCGAGTTAAAGGCCTGTGTAAAAAAGGGGTCTTGCGCTGCTATGCTTAATTGTAGCAGCAAGCCCAGGGCCATGGTGTAAATTTTTTTCATTGAAATGCTATTTTAGCCCGGCAGCAAACAATGGTGTTTTAAAACTATTGTCTACTACCGGTAATGATTGTTTGTTTATTTTACTACTGTAATGGTACCGGCTTTTTTGTACTTGCTATCACCGGGGTATATCATACCCAACCATTCGGTACCATTTTTAAATTTGGCATCAATGCGCCATACATAAACATCCTGCTGTACCAACTGTCCTTTAACTCTTCCATCCCAGGCTTTATTGGGTGCTCCATCTGCATCCAGGCTAGTGGTTTCAAAGATGAGCTCACCCCAGGTAGTAAGTATTTGCAGGCGGTATTGTGCCAATCCCTTACCCTTTGGCATAAACTCTCTTACATTGCTTTGCATACAGTTGGGGCAAATTGCATTGGGTACATACAGGTATCCCGGAAACCCATCAATCCTTGCAATACGGGTGGTGGTATCCAGGCACTGGCTGGCTGCATCCAGTACTACTAACTGTACGGCATAGTTGCCTGTATCGCCATATTTATGGTTAACTACATCCCTGGTGCTGGCAAAAGTGCCATCTCCCAAATTCCACTGGTAAGTATAGTTGTTGCTGGCAGGCGTAAGGTTATTAAAGCTAAATGTATAATTGGGGTAGCTGATGGTAGCATTGGGGCTGATGAAGAAATCACCCGGCGGCGGTACTTTGGCCGTAATTAAATTTGGTTTGGTTAAAGAGTCTTTACATCCCAATCCATTGTCGGCCACTAGTTTTACGGTGTATGGAGTAATGCTTGGTGCAAATGCATGAAAGGGTTCTGCACTTGTACTACTACCACCATCGCTAAAATACCAGGTATAGTTGCTGGCATTTTGGGTAAGATTGCTAAACTTAACCCGGGCAGTGTCGCAGGTAAGTGTATTGTCGGCCGAAAAATCAACAGTAGGTTTTAAAGATACCCTTATCAGCTGGCTGCTGGTATCGCTGCAAGTACCATCAGTAGCAATAAGCGTAATAAGGTATTGCCCCTGCGTACCATAAAGGTGCGTAGGATTAACAAAATTGTTGCGTGGCGAGTTGTCGCCCCAATCCCAGGTATAGGCATTTGCATTGGTACTGCGGTTGTTGGTTACCGTATTTAACACGCCGTTACAGCCAAGTGTATCATTTAGGGTAAACCGGGCAGCAGGTTTTGATCGGGTAGTAAAGTTTACATCAACCGTATCGGGAGTGCATCCATATATATTATCGGCTATCAGGCGTATGCTGTAAGCAGTGGCTGGCTGTGTAATAATGATAGTGGGGTTGGCGGTGGTATCTGCCAGCACATTATTTACAAACCAGCGGTAGCGGGTGGCAAACCGGGAAGCATCTGTAATAGCAAGGTTAAAGGGCACGCAGGCATTGGCGTTAGCAGTGCTAAATGCGGCGGTGGCTGAGGGGCTCATTTGCAAAATGGCGCTGGCTGTATCGCTGCAACCCACCGTATTGCTAACAATTAGCTGAGTAGTAAATGTTAATGGTAAAATGGCTCCTGCAGGTGCGGTATACCGGTGCGTAAAATTGCCATTTACCGATCGTTGCAGGTTGTCTACAATCCACCGGTAGCTTAATGGGCCAATATCATTATAAGTACTGGTATTGGTATATGCAATTGTGGTATCTGTAGTACAAATACTAAAGTTGCCCGGTGTAAAGGATGCTTGTGGCGTACCCTTAACTGTAAAGGTTACGGTAGCACTGTCTGTACAGCCCAGTGTATTGGAGGCAATTAATTTGGCAGAAAAAGTGCCCGGCTTATTAAAAGTATATTGTGCGGTAGCGCCAGTAATGGTAATGATAGCCGGAGTGGCAGTACTATCGTAAATCAACCAGGTGGCAGTTTCGTTAATGATGCCGGGCGCCGCCAATGCAAGGGTAAAGGGAGCACAGTTTACCGGGGCTATATTAGATTGTATGCTAACATTTGGCCTAACCAGTACCGTTATTGGCCTCACCAATGTATCGTAGCAAACCAAGCCATTGCTGTTAGATCTTTCTGCCCGCAGGTATACCGTATAATTGCCGGCAGTTGCATACAGGTGTACAGGGTTGGCAGATACGCTGGTTTGCCCATCGCCCCAAAACCAACGATAGTTAGTGGCATTGCTGGAGCTGTTATTAACTGTAATGGTATCGCCCAGGCAATAGATGGCAGCACTCGTGGTAAAATTAGCCACCGGCGATGGATACACCGTTACCTGCCTGAATACACTGGTATCGCTGCAGCCATTGCTCATATCTATACGGATGTTAAATGTGCCGGTATCGGTATAAGTGTGTGTTACCACATTTTGGCTATTGTTGGTAATAACAGGTGCAGCGCCATCGCCAAAATTCCACACATACCTGGTGGCGCCACTGGTGCTATTTATAAAACCTACGGTATGCGGACTGCAGCCAAATAGCTGGCTGCTATTAATATTTACCTGCGGCCTTATTACATTGGGTGCAATGCGTACATCTATCTGGCTGGTATCGCTGCCACACTCATTTAGGGCTATTAGGGTAATGGTAACCGTATCGGGGTTATTGCCAATATTGTAAGTATAGGTAACAAGCCCGGTGGTATAGGTAGTGTCTTTATCGCCATTGCCAAAATCCCAATAATAGGTGTTGGGCCCACCCAGCGATGTATTATTTATATTAACTGTAAATGGAGAGCAGCCTTCGGTAGACAAAAGTCCAAACCGGGCATTGGGGTTGCTACGCACTTTTACACTGTCTTTCCATATTGTTGTATCGCAGCCGTTGTATGTTTTTAGTGTAATGTAGTACGTGGTGTCGTTAAAATAAGCGCTGGTATTAAATACTACCGGTAAGGGTTGGGCCAGGTTACTTAATTGGCCGTTGCCAAAATCCCAAAAAAACTGGATGTTGTTATTGATAATACTGGAGGTATTGGTAAAATTAACCGTTAACGGTCCACAGCCCCCTGCAGTATCTTTTGCAAACCCGGCAAAGGAGGTAGCGGCAGTAAAAAATTGAATGGTTTGCGTATCTGGCTTACAACCATATTGGCTTAGGGTAATCAATTTTATTGTTACAGAATCTGCCTGTGTGCTAATGGTATAACCCGGAAAAACACCTGTGCTGTTACTACCAATTAATACATCATTGGCAAACCATTGGTAAGTGCCGTTTCTATCGGGATAGGTGACGGTGTTGATAACAGTGGAAAGATCAAATGGTATACAACTTAGTGTTTTGCCAGCAGTAAATTCAGCAATGCTGTTTTCTCTTACCGTAATTTTTACAGGATTACTAATGCTGCCCTGCGTACCTGCACACAGTGTGGTAAATGCCAGCCTGCGGTACCAGGTGGTGCTTACCAATACTGGCGGAGTATAGTTTACGCTGGTAGCGGAGGCAATATCTACCCAGTTGGTGCTATCGGTACTTTGCTGCCATTGGTAGGCAGGCGTGCCATCGCCACCGGTAGCTACCAGGCCATTGATGATGGCTGGCTGTGTGTTGATGCAAACCGACTGGCTGGGGCTAATACTATTATTGCTGATGGCATCTTTAACTAGTACAGTAATGGTATCTTTTGAAATGCAGGAGCCACCGCCAAATGTATAAATAAGCTGGTAGCTGCCGGCTGTTGTGGGCGTAAACGAGCCATTGGGCGTAATAAAAGCATTGCCACTCCAGGTGCCGCCTGCTGGTAACCCGGTAAAGGCAATAGGCGTACTATTTTGGCAAACGGTGGTATCTGCACCTGCATTGGCCACGGGTGGATCTATTACTGTAATCACTGTACTATCTTGCTTGCTGCACTGGTTAAGGGCCGCTGTATATTTTAGTGTATATACACCGTTGCCGGCAGCCTGTGGATTAAATAAACCTGCTGAGGTAATATTACTGCCACTCCAGGTGCCGCCTGCCGGAAAGCCAACCAACTGCACGCTAGTAGTATTGTTACATACAGTACTGTCTGCACCGGCATCTGTAGCAGGATATGCTTGTATGTTTACAGTAACCGTGGTAGTGTCTGTACAACCGTTAGCGGCAGTTCCAATTACAGCATAAATGGTACTTGCAGGTGGACTGGCCAAAACAGTATCGCCGGTATTACTGTTTAAGCTGCCGGCAGGGCTCCATAAATAGCTGCTGGCGCCAAGCACCGTTAGTTGTGTGCTGCTGCCCTCGCAAATAGTATTGTCGGCTGTTTTGGCAATAATAGTGGGGCGTTTTTGAATGGTAATTAACACCGTATCGGTAGAAAAGCAATCTACCCCGGCAGATGCTTTTAGTACATAAGTAAGGGTAGTATCAGCATTGGCACCTGTATACTGCAGGCTAATATCTGTTACAGCACTTGCCGGGCTACTGATGCCCGTTATTGGCGTCCATTGGTAGGTAATGCCAGGGCTGCCCCCGCTGCCAATGCTGGTAGTGCCATCGCTGCAAATAGTTTTATCAGATCCGGCAGCGGCGATGGGGGGTGCAATAATATCAACCGATCCGTTACCGGTAGTGGCGCCACACTCACTGGTAACGGTAAGCGTGATGGGATGTGTGCCTAACTGGCTATAGGCAATTGCACCCGGTACTGGAGTAATTGCAGTGCCCGGGTTGCCATTGGTAAACGTCCATAGGTATTGTAATGCGCTATCTGCATAGCAGGGCGATACAACCGCAATGGGTAAAATACTGTTGTTGGCACAAATACTGGGGATGGCATTGATGCTTACTTTTGGTAACCCTTTAACGGTAAACGTATCTTTTTTACTGGCGGGCTGGCAAGAAAAACTAGTGCCAATGGGGCTGGTGGTTAATTCAATAATGTATTTGCCCGGTACATCAAACTGCAGCTCCGGCTCAAAGGAGCTGCTATTGGTGCCATTAATAAAACGGTAATTATTGTTGCCAGCGCTGCCACAGCCCAGCGGATCAATATAAGTTACCTGCCAGTTATACGTATCACCCAGGCACAATCCCGGGGTAGAGGTGTTGGTTATTTTTGTACTGCCTGTTAAACAAGCCGCTTTGTTGCTCATAGTAAATGATGCAACCGGTGGATTTCTAACACAGATGTTTTGTTCGATACTGTCTATACCGCAACGCTCATTAAAAACATATAATTTAATGCGGTAAGTACCGGTTGTATTAAATACGGCATTTAATTGTGTGCTGCCCGACGTCCACACAAATCCGTTTAAGGTATTATTATTTAACGACCCCAACGAGCCTGATGTAAGGGTAAATCCAGTAGCCGGACTGATAACCCACACTTGCTTACCCGAATTGGTACAGGTAGAATTGCCCCCACCAATAGACGTAACAATACCGCCATAGGTAGAAGTGCTGCGGATGATGGTGTTACTGCCAGTGCAAACCGTATTGCTGGGTTGTACCAGTATGGAGGCACGTGGCTTGCCCGATACATAAATTGGTATAACGCTTACGCTGGTTAAATCGCAAGGGTTTTCGATGGTGAGGGTAGCATTGTAAGAGTTGGCAAATGATATGGTACCATTGCTGCTGGTAGTGCCACAGGATGAGTATTGAAAAAAATGTGTGATGGTATCGGGTGGAGGATGGGTAAACACTTGTGGCTGGCTACCATCGTTTACGGTAACGGTATAAGTAGTGCCCGGTGAGTTGTTTTGAAATCCTGTAATTACAAACCTTAAAGAATCGGGTGCACAAATATTGGTGTTGCCCAGGCTGCTAAAACCACCAGCGGGATTGGTGCCCAAAAAGATGGTGTACTTTTTAATACCAATACAACCATCGGGGCCGGTTACACTCACCGTCATGGTTTTAAACCCAATGGTATACTCATGCTTGATGATGCTGCCAATGGGCCAGCTGGTAAACGTAGTGTCGCCGGTGCCATCACCCCATTCAATTTTATAACTGGCATTGGTGCCAATGGTGGTAGATTGGTTGATGAACTGGTAAACATACGATGGCGTAATGGTACATACCTTAAATGTGGAGTTAACCGGGTTAAAAATTACCCCGGGATCGGAGTTGCCAATAGCGGCATCGGGAATTTTTTTGATGGTAACAGGCCTGGTTACAGAATCTTTACAACCATAAAAGTTGGTGGTAACTAACTTAACATTGTAAACCTGTGAGCCAGCCGGGCCAATGGCATTTAAAAACTGGTGTGTGGGGTTAGTGGCATTGGTAGTGGTGCCATCTCCAAATGTCCATTGATAGATATTGCGAAAACCGGTAGAGTTGTTGCCAAAACTAACAGGGATATTGCCGCATACATTATCTGGGCTAAAAGCAAATGCGGCGGTGGGCCTTTCGTCCGATACCCGTACATATATAAATATCGAATCGCTGTTTACACCATTTGAAATTACTTGCAGGGTACTATCTACCCCAACAATATTGTATGCAATGTTTTGTGGTAAAGAGGAGGTGCTGGTGGCGGGTGTGCCCATTTTAAACTTCCAGCTTACACTGGTAAACCCCGAGGCGGTAGTGGTATAATATAAACTGCTGCCTTTGCAAACATTTACAGTATCGCCCTGCGATACCACCCGGCCATTAACCCTCATGCCAGGAAATAGCTGGGCAAATACGGATGTTGTAAAACAAAGCAGCGCAAGGGTAATCAATAAAGGGTATGAAAATCTTCTCATTTGGTTTTAATTACAGTTGGTTGCCGGTAAAGCAATATCAAGGTTGATATAAAAGTACAGTGGTACTTAACAAGCGGATACGGGTGTTTTAATCGTATTAATCAAAAGGTATTGGGTTGTTATTGGTTTGTTGCAACCTGCCAGCAGCCTTGCTACTGTTACTCCGGGGGTGGATTTTTATTGCGGTGCTTAGCCCGAAATAAAAAAATTGCGTTTTAGATACGTACGTAAATATCCTAAAAAAGGAGCACCCGGCATTGTTTATTAGTAATATTTTTTAGCGTATCGTTTTTTTTGATGCACTGGTTGTACGTTAACATATAAATGCCACCAGGTATTTTTTGCCTGTTATTTGCCATGGGCAGACTTAAACAAGCCTTGGCAGAGTTGTGTGTATTGCTATACCTTTACAAAAATGAATACGCAGCAAACCATCAAGCTTGCCATTGTAGACGACCACCAGATTGTGATAGAAGGAGTAATGGCTGTAATGAAAAACGACCCATCACTGGAGGTAGTTGTTACCGCTACCGATGCACAACAAATGCTGCATCTGCTGCAGCAGCACCCCGTGGACATTTTATTAACTGATGTAATGATGCCCGGTATGAATGGGCAGCAACTTGCTAAAGCTGTTAAGCAACAATACCCGGCTATAAAAACCATTGCCTTAAGCATGAGCAACGAAGGCAGTATGGTAGAAGCCATGATTAACGATGCCGATATTGCGGGCTACCTGCTAAAGCAAACCAACATAGCGGAGCTATCTTTTGCGATTAAAAAAGTGTATGATGGTGGTATTTATTTTCAGGCAGCCGTACTGGATGAGCTGGCCCAGCAGCAACAAATAAAAAAGCAAATTACCGATACAGGGCTCACCCTAAGAGAAAAACAACTAATTGCCCAAATTGAAAATGGCCTTAGCAATAAAGAAATAGCTGCGGCTTTAAACATCTCTATCCGAACTGTGGAAACCCACCGTAAAAACATTTTTGCTAAAACGGGTTGTAATAATCCTATGTCTCTCGTTAAATGGGCTTACGAGCATGGTATATTAAGTAAGCCATAAATAGTATAGCTTTTAAACCAGTAATGCTTCGCCTGTGTGCATAGTCAGCGCTTGTATTACCATTTGTTGGGATTAATGGATCAATTTAAAAAAATCATGTACAACTAATTTGCCGGGCTTACGTTAATACTACATCATTTACAGGCTTTGTTGTTTTGCCTTATTGTATTGCTATATAAGTTTTTTAAAAATGAGATTAAATACGTTTGCTCCCTACAAATGGTACAGCATTGTTATCGCTTGCCTTTCTGTGGCCTGTTATCTCTTTTATACATTTGCTCCTGCAGGTTTAGTAGTTGCCATTGGCAGCGAGGATAACCTTGTGGAATGGCTTTCTGCTGTGTTGCTGGCTGCAGCGGGTGTTTTTTTTGCACTTACATTTAAGCATAGCCGCAATATTTTTTTTCTATTACTGGCCTTGCTAATGTTGTTTGGTGCCGGCGAAGAAATAAGCTGGGGCCAACGCCTGATTGGTTTTTCTACCCCAGCAACAATTAAGGCTGCCAATGTGCAGGCAGAGTTTACCATACATAACCTGGAGTTGTTTAATGGCAAACAAATAAACAAACCTAACCGTACCGGCATCAGCCGCTTGTTGGAGATAGACCTTTTGTTTAAACTTTTTATTTTTTCGTTTGGTATAGGGCTTCCATTGCTGCAACGGTTTAGTAAGCCCGTGGCCGGGTTGATTAAAAAAATTAAGTTGCCTGTGCCGTCCTTGGCGATTGGTATGGGTTTTTTACTGGCATGGGCGGGCAGGTGGCTGGTAGTAAAAAATTTGGGGATGCCGGCCGAGGCTAACCGTAAGGTATATTATGATATGGTAAATGCTGCATCTGAGTATTACGAATTTTTAACAGCGTTAACACTGTTTTGTATTGCACATGCTTTTTACAGCCGCCGTAACTAATTTGGTATGGTACAAGCAGTAATGTTTAAAATCGATATACAGGTGTTTTAATATCGTGGTAAAACAAAAAACTCCATTTTGCTGTTTGCCCCTGCTGCCACCATTGCTGCCGCAACTCCATACATTTTTTGCCATCAAAATCGTACTTGGCTACAAAGCGGCTTTTCATTTGTTGTAATTGCGGCGCCACATCTGCCCCAAAAAATATTGTTTCACCATCTTCCTCAATCCAAAAAACCTGGTGCTGTGGGCTATGGGCACCGGTAACCTGGCAGCGGATATAATTATC
Organism: Bacteroidota bacterium; assembly: GCA_039796475.1. GTDB lineage: Bacteria > Bacteroidota > Bacteroidia > Chitinophagales > Chitinophagaceae > Ferruginibacter. Next base: position 28,015 of record JBDKJT010000132.1, read on the forward strand.
TATCACAGCATCTCCATCAGTAAAAATTACTTTGTCGTTATTGGCCAGTATGCTAAAATCGTCTGGCAGGTAAGAGGCGCTGCCTTTATCCATTGCAATGTCAAACTCCTGCTTGTTTACATAATACGTTGCATTGGGAAAGCTAAGAAATTGCTGGTTGAGCATTTCATCTTTTTTGGCAATACCGCCGCTATGGTCTTTATGCAGGTGGCTGATGAGCACTTTGGTAATTTCCATTGGGTTAATGCCCAGGTTCATCAGGTTTTGATGTATTTGTAAAGTGCCATCGGGCAGGGTAAAGCCCAGCCCGGTATCCAGCAATAAAATATCGTTTTGGGTAATGATACAAAAGGGCTGTATTTCTACCAGCAGGCTGCCGGTACTGCGTTGTTGTAAATCGTCGGTGCTGGTGTTAAAAGGTATAAACTGTTTTGTTTTGTCGATGGTAAAACTGCCTTCGCTCAGCGGAATAATCTTCATGTAAAAAAACTGGTAAACTGTATGTAAATATTGATGTGTTGCTGCAAAGTTAAGTGCATGGCAGCATACAATATTACCGCTTGCTTAGCGCAGCACCATCTGCCGGTCGGCATCCAGCTTTATTAAAATAAATAGCAGGATGGTAAAGGTAAGCAGCGATGAGCCACCATAGCTGATAAGGGGCAGTGTAATACCAATTACGGGTGCCAGCCCAATGGTAACACAAATATTTACTGCGATGTGAAAAAACAGGATGCTGGCCACACTATAAGCATATACCCGGCTAAAAGTACTGCGTTGGCGCTCGGCGGCCCTTATAATGCGAAGCAACAGTGCCAGGTAGGCACCCAATAAAAAGAGGCAACCAACAAAACCAAAGTTTTCGCCTACGGAGGTAAAGATAAAATCGGTGTGTTGCTCAGGTACAAAATCGCCTTGTGTTTGGGTGCCTTTTAAAAACCCCTTACCCAATACGCCGCCAGAGCCAATGGCAATTTTTGATTGCTTTACATTATAGTTTTGCTGATCATTCTTTTTTTGTTTTGCTTTTAATTCTTCGGCGCTCAGCGTTTCTATTGCATTTTTATCTGCAAAGGGATTGTCTACCCCTACCATACTAAAAATTCTATCGGCCTGGTATTGTTTAAATACATTTTTAAAAACAAATGGTATGGCTACGCCCACAAACAGGGCGCAAAAAGCCCACAGTACAATAGTGGCAAATAGCAGGCGGCTGTTACGCCTGATATGCCTGCGGTTAAAATATAAAAATAGCAGGGCAATGAGGGTAAAGGCGATGATGAGTGTTTTGGCGGGCAGCAGCAGCGATACTACCAGCAGTACTCCCAATGAGGCACCAAATATCAGGTAGCCGGGCGGCAAGCCTTCCCGGTACATGGGTATCAAAAAAGAAAAGTATACCAGTGCCAGGCCTGTTTCGCCCTGTAATATAGAAAATACGGCGGGGGTAAATACAATGGCGGCCGCAATGGCCTGCGCCCGGGGTTTTTCAAAATCCGTTTCTTGCATGCTAAGGTATTTGGCCAGCGCCAGGGAGGTAAAAATTTTACACACTTCCACCGGCTGCAGGTTCATAAAACCCAGGGGTATCCAGCTTTTAGAGCCTTTAATTTCTTTGCCCAATACAAAGGTGGCCAGTATGAGCAATATGCCCAGCAAGTAAGATAGGTTGGCCGTGGCGGTAAAAAATTTGCTATCGGTAAGTAAGATAAAAGTGGCCAGTACTATTGATGCAATAAAAAAGAAAAATTGTTTGCTATAATTTTTTTTGTAGCCCAGTAGTGTTTGTATCACATCATCTGTACTGCGGTACTCTACCGAAAAAATACAAATCAATCCTATTATTACCAGTAAGGCATACAGCCATACCATTACCCAATCTACCCCTTTGCCTATCTCTGGTTTTTTTTGATACATATTTTTTAATGGTTTGCCTTATTGCCTGTATAACCCATTGCCCATGTTGTTAGGGGTTTACACTGTCTTTTGGTTCTGGTTTCTTTTTAGGATCTTGTAAAATTGCTGCTGGCTTGCTCACAGGCTTGTTACCTGTACTGTCTTTAGCCGGTGGTGCCGGTACTTTTACGGTTTCTTTATCGGTTTTCATTTTATCCAATGCCTCTTTTTCATCTTCCGCATCTAGTTCCAATGTGTCTTTAAGCAGTTTAATATATCCTTTTGCCAGCAGGTAGGCAGAGTCTTTGGCATGGCGCATAGAGTCTAGCGTACGTACTTCGGCATATACCCTTGGTGGTATCAGGTTTAGTTTTGAGTAATATTCCAGTCTTTCTTTTCTGCCTTTATCAGTAATAGAATCTTTCAGGTATTTTTCTATCATAAACCCTACAATGGGGGCAGCATAGGTACCACCAAAACGGCCGCTGTTTTCTACCACACACATAATGGCAATGGTGGGGTTTTCCCTGGGCGCAAAACCACAGAAGAAACCGTGGTTGGGTTGTTTTACCCCCCTGAAATAGTTTTCAACAGTACCTGTTTTGCCACAAATAGCAATGTCTTTAACCTTGGCACCCATACCGGTACCGTGGTCTACCACGCCTTCCATCCCATCATGTACGGCTTCAAAAATGCTATCGGCAATATCTACAGTATTGTGTTTTTCTTTAAATTTTTCCAGCATGCCAAACTTGTCGCCTCCTTCAATAGAGTCAACAATATGTGGGGTATGATACCAGCCTTTATTGGCTATGTAGGCCATTTCGTTGGCTACTTGTAATGGGGTTACATCTACCTCACCCTGGCCGATACTTACCGAGCGGAAGCTGCAAAAATTCCAATGGCCTTTGCCAAATATTTTATCGTAGGTGGCTGGAGTGGGTATATTGCCCTTTTTTTCGGAGGGAACATCCACCCCTAATTTTTTACCAAGCCCAAATGAGTACATATAATTGTCCCACACCCGCAGGCTGCTATCCACATCCGGAAAACGGGAGCTGTTAATTACCCTTTGCATTACATTGGCAAAGTAGGTATTGTCTGATACGGTAATGGCGTGGCGTAAATCAAAAGTGCCAATATCCAGGCAGCGCATGGGTTTGCCGCAGCCATAAAATGCACCACCGCAACTAAACCGGGTATCGGTGGTTATTACCCCTTCTTTTAAACCTATCAGGGCTTGCAGTGTTTTAAAGGTTGAGCCCGGCGAGTAGGTAGCGCTAACGGCCCGGTTAAGCAATTGGCGGGTGGGGCTTAGTATCAGCTCTGTTATGTGTTTTTTGCGATCGGGCCCGGTAAGGTATTTGGGTTTAAAAGTGGGGCTGCTTACCATGCATAAAATACCACCGGTACGGGGGTCGATGGCTACAATAGAGCCCAGCTTGTTTTCCATCAGTTTTTCGCCCAGCTCCTGTAACTCTATGTCTAAAGAGGTGTGCATGTTTTGCCCTGCAATGGCAGCAGTATCGTACTTGCCATTTTCAAGCCGTTCTGTTAAGCGATTTTTGTTATCTCTTTTCCAAAACTCAATACCCCGTTGGCCCATTAGTACTTTTTCGTACGTACGCTCCAGGCCTGTTTTGCCGGCATAATCGCCAATTTGGTAGCCTTCTTCTTTATGTGCTTTTAAAAAATTGGTGTCTACTTCGCTCAGGTAACCCAGTATGTTGCCACCGGCATCGTACGGAAAACTGCGGATAGGGCGCTCTTGTAAAAAAAAGCCGGGAGCAAATTTGTACATACTTTCATTAAGCATGGCCATACGCTGCTCACTTAGCAGCCCATCAAAAACTGTGGGGCGGCTGCGTCCATTTTTTATAATCGCCTCTACTACTTTTTTATTAAAGATGGCGGTATCTATACCCAGTATACGGCACAATCCAAAAGTATCGATACCTTTTAATTTGTTGGGCACAATCATTAAATCGTAAATGGTGGTGTTTTGCAAAATAGCCCTGCGTTTACGATCGTATACAATACCACGGTCGGGGTAAATTACCTTGCGGAATTTTCCCTGGTCGTCTGCCATAATTTTATATTTGGGCGAAAAAAGTTGCAGGTTGGCAAGCTGTATGGCTATTACCACAAACACAGCAGCAAACACAAGCATCACCACATTTTTACGTGATTGATTAAAGGCAGACATATATTCCGAACCTGTTTAAAGAAAACGATAGATTGTTATTAAAAAACCTGGATTTTGATACTGGTAAATTAGTACAATATTACATGTGCCTGCTGTGTTAAGCCGTATTTGTTTTAAATTTTTGTTTGCGGGCAAATAAGGCTTCGGCCACCAATATCAGCAGCAGGCTGATGGCGGTGGATAAAATGGTTTTTACCAAAAAATACCAAATGTTGCCAAACTCCCAGGCTTCTAGTAAAAACAACCAGGTATGATGTATTAATGTAACAATGCCGATATAAATCATGTACTGAAAAAAGCCGCCCATGCTGCGTACAGAGGGCTCCTCGTAGTTGGCATCGGCCCCTTCTTGCGGTATTAGTATGTTTATGATAAAAGGGCGTAAATATGCAATTAATACACAGGCGCTGGCATGAAAACCGGGCTGGTGCCTAAAACTGTCTAAAGTAAAGCCCAATGCAAAGGCCAACAGCATTTGCCAGGTACGGCTTAGCTTAAAGGGCATCCACACTATAAAAAGAAAATATACGTAGGGCGTAACCATTTGGTGCAGGTGTATTTTATCCAGCACAAAAAATTGCACCAGGATGAGTAGTACAAACCTTATTATATTTTTTACCAATGTGCTCATGCCTGTATTACCGGGTTAATTGTTTATCCTGCTTTTTGCTTTTTCAAGCAATTGATTGATTTCGGTTTTCTGGAAATTTTTTATGCTGTATACATATTGCAGGTTATAAAAATTGGCGGCTGTTTTTAGTTTGATGATAAAATTATTGGTGCTTTTATCGGGTGTAATTTGGTCGATGGTGCCAATTACCATTCCATAAGGAAAAGTGGGGGTAATGCCGCTGGTAATAACGGTGTCGCCTTTTTTTGCTTTGGCACTTTTACGCACATTTAAAAATGAGAGGTAATTAGGTTCTTTGCCATCCCAAACGATGGAGCCGCCGCCGCTCGGATCATTTTTAAGAATACCGCTGATACGGGAGTCTTTATGCAGCAGGCTCATTACTACGGCAAAGTTGGGGCTTACATCGGTTACAATACCTACTACGCCATTATTGGGGTCAATTACGCCTTCATCTTTGTTTAACTGTTGGCCTGCCCCACGCCCCAGCACTATAAAATTGCTTTGGGTGGTAACGGAGTTGGATACCACTTTTGCCCGTTGGTACAGCCATTTACGGCGGTTGCCCAATGTGTCAAAAGGGATAGAGTCGGTAACAACTTTGTTGACAGTATCGGGGTTTTCAAAATTTTGGGCAAGGCTGTTACGCAGTTGCTCGTTATCTTTTATCAGCTGCTCGTTGGTTTTTTTTAGCTGCAGGTAATAATCAATTTTATTGTATTGGGTATTGATGCCACCGGTAATTTCGTTCATGGTAGCAGCGCCAACGGCGCTATGGTACTTATTATAATGGGTAATAAGGTAGATGCAAAAAGCCTGCAGCAGCAGGAAGAAAAGGAAATTAAAATACCTGCGGATAAAAAGAAACACATTACGCATAACAGGCCCCTCCTAAACTAATCCCGGTAAAAGTAAGGTATGATTGTATAATAAATACTGGTATATTCTTCATAAAAAAAGAACACAGTGTTTGGCCGCCACCAGGTATGCTTAACGCATTACAAATGGATACCGGTCGTAATTTTTTAATGCCAGCCCTGTGCCTCTTACCACGCTTTTTAGCGGATCGTCTGCCACATGCACGGGCAATTTTATTTTGGCTGCAATACGCTTATCCAGGCCTCTTAACAAAGAGCCACCACCGGTAAGGTACAAGCCGCGGCGGTAGATATCTCCTGCCAGCTCGGGTGGGGTGGTTTCCAGCGCTTTTAAAATAGCTTCTTCAATTTTAAAAATGCTTTTATCCAATGCTTCGGCTACCTCCTGGTAGCTAACCATTACCTGCTTGGGTATACCCGTAACCAAATCACGGCCGTTTACAGGTATATCATCTGGCGGATTGTCTAAATCTTTGATGGCTGCACCCACTTGTATTTTTATTTGTTCGGCGGTACGTTCGCCAATCAGCAGGCTATGATAGCGGCGCAGCGCTTCCATAATATCTGCGGTAAACTCATCCCCGGCAATACGGATGCTTTGGTCGCATACGATGCCTGCCAATGCAATAACAGTAATGCCGGTGGTACCACCACCAATGTCGATAATCATGTTGCCCACCGGTTCTTCTACATCTATACCAATACCGAGGGCAGCAGCCATCGGCTCATGAATAAGGTATACTTCCTTAGCGCCTGCCTGCTCAGCACTGTCTCGTACGGCACGTTTTTCTACCTCGGTAATGCTGCTGGGTATACATATCATCATCCGCCAGCTAGGTGGAAACAAAGGTTTTTTGGGATAGATCATTTTAATCATTTCCCTGATCATCAGTTCGGCGGCGTTAAAATCGGCAATTACACCATCTTTTAAAGGGCGTACGGTTCTGATGCTTTCATGCGTTTTTTCATGCATCATCAGGGCCTTTTTGCCTACGGCCAATATGTTTTTTGGATTGTTTCTGTCTAAAGCCACTATCGATGGTTCGTTTACCACCACTTCGTCATTAAATATAATCAGGGTATTGGCGGTACCCAAATCCATGGCAATTTCTTGCGTAAAAAAATTAAAAAGCCCCATAAAGTATATTGAGAAAGTCTGAAGTTAAATTAATGTGGGCAAAGTTGGAGGAAATAATTCGAAATAACAACGGCAAACCCTTTATTTTTCAACATTTTAACCGGGTGTTGTGCAAAACCCTAACCGGCCTAAATGCAGGGTAAGGTGGTGGGGGATTTTAAACCTGTTGCCCGGCGGCTTAGCCGCCGGGCAACAGGCGCTGTATAAGGGCTAGCTTAAATAAATTCGTAGCCTATATCACTGCGGTAATACATACCATCAAAATATAAACTTTCTAGTTGCACAATGGCTTTTTCTGTTGCTTCGCTGATGGTTTCGCTAAAGGCCGTTACAGTTAAAACCCGGCCTCCATTGGTAACTACCTGGCCGCTTTGGTTGGTTTGTGTGCCGGCATGAAAAACATGGGTGCCTTCAAGCGGTTGCTCTCTTAATCCCAGTATAGGAAACCCCGTATTGTATTCGTTGGGATAGCCGCCACTTACAGCCATTACGGTTACAGCGGGTTGAGGTTTGGTAGTAATGGTAATTTCGTTTAACCGTTGCTGTGATGTAGCCAATAAAATTTCTACCAGGTCGTTTTCTATACGAGGGATTACTACTTCTGTTTCGGGGTCGCCAAAGCGGCAGTTGTATTCAATTACAAAAGGGTCATCACCTACTTTTATCAAGCCAAAAAATACTACACCTTTGTAGGTAAGTGATTCTTGCTGCAGGCCTTTTACGGTAGGCTCAATCACCCTTGTTATTACCTTTTGCATAAAGGCTTCGTCTGCAAAGGGCACGGGGCTTACAGCGCCCATGCCACCAGTGTTAAGGCCAGTATCGCCTTCGCCTATACGCTTATAATCTTTCGCCTCGGGCAGTAGTACATAATGCAGCCCATCGGTAAAAACAAATACGCTTAACTCAATACCGGTTAAAAAAGCTTCTATCACTACTTTTTTGCCAGCATCGCCAAACTTAGCTTGCTGCAGCATCAGTTCGTACTCTGCTAATGCTTCAATATGGTTGTTGCAAATGAGTACACCTTTGCCTGCTGCCAGGCCATCTGCTTTTAGTACAATGGGCAGTGGATGGTTGCGTATATAGTCGGCTCCGGCGGCATAATTATCAGCATCAAACTCCATGTAAGCAGCCGTTGGTATTTGGTGCCGGTACATAAATTGTTTTGCAAAAGCCTTGCTGCCCTCCAATTGTGCTGCAGCCTGCGATGGGCCAATAATGTGGATATGTGCGGTGGCGGGGTTGCTGGTAAAATAATCGTAAATGCCTTTTACCAGTGGCTCTTCGGGGCCTACCATCAGTATCTGTACCTGGTTGCTGAGGCAAAATGCCGCCAGGGCTTCAAAGTCGGTAGCTTTTATATTTACGTTAGTAGCAATTTGCCCGGTACCAGCATTGCCGGGTGCTACAAATAATTGGGTACACTGTTTACTCTGCAATATCTTCCAGGCAAGTGCATGTTCTCTGCCACCACTACCTGCAATAAGAATATTCATAATCTGTTAGCTGTTATTTATAATATAAAATGATTGGGCGCTAAATTAGCCCTGTTGTGTTGCATCACCACATTATTTTATTAACGGTGGAGGATAAACACTGCCAGCCATTGTTAAAATAGGGCTTTAATAATTAGTATCTAAAATAAAATTCACTACTTTGGGCCATTAAAATCTAATTAAAATAACGATTGTATGACGGAAACTGTAAAAACCGGTAAACACCCGAGAGCCTTGTATGTATTGTTCTTTACAGAAATGTGGGAACGTTTTGCCTACTACCTGATGGTGGGCATTTTGCTTTTATATATGATTGATGATAAAACCGGTGGTAAAGGGTTTGATCAAAAAGTGGGGGCTGATATTGTAGGTAGTTTTATTGCCCTGGTTTACCTTACCCCGTTTATTGGGGGGCTCATTGCCGATAGGTACCTTGGTTATATCAAATCAATTTTTTTAGGTGGTTTTTTAATGGCTGCCGGTTATATCGGTTTATCGTTGCCTGGTAATACAGCTATGTTTATTTCATTATCGCTGGTAATAGTGGGCAATGGTTTTTTTAAGCCCAACATTAGTACACTGCTGGGTAATATTTACAACCGGGAAGATTTAAAACCCTTAAAAGATAATGCCTATAACATCTTTTACATGGGCATCAATATTGGTGCGTTTGTATGCAATTTTGTAGCTGCCTACTTACGTAATGTGTACGGTTGGGGTTGGGCTTTTGCAGCGGCAGGGGTAGGCCTGTTAATAGGGCTGATTGTACTATCCGTTAACCTGCAAGCGGTAAAATCGGGCGATATAAAAAAGCCTGTTGAAAAAGAAGATATGAGCTTAGGCCAAATATTTGGCTATGTTTTTTTACCTGCTATTATTGCTGCTGTTATTGGTTGGGTGGTGCCGGTAAAAATATTTGGCGGCGCCTTAATGGGCACAAAGGCCAATGATGCATTTATTTTTGCTTGCATACCGGTTATCGCTTTTTATATTTCGTTGTGGGTAAAAGCAAAGGGGTCTGATAAAAAAGCAATCGGTTCGTTGTTGTTTATTTTTGCTATTGCAGTGGCTTTTTGGACCATCTACAATCAAAATGCCACCGGGCTTACTTTGTGGGCCGAAAAGCATACAGATAGGGTAGCATCTGAAACTACAGCCGGTATTACCAGCAAAATTTTTCCATTACAACAGGTAAGCGATACACCCAGGCTGGTTAACCAGGTAAACGAATTTTTTGTAGAACAAAATGGCCCTGATGGAAAACCACTACAGGCAATGGGCCCCGATCCATACTTTAACAATGTACCTAAACAAGAGTGGCCCGGTGGTAAAGCCGTAAAGCTTACCAATACCGAGTTGTTTCAGTCTATCAACCCGCTATTTATCGTGTTGCTTACCTTGTTTTTTGTGCCGTTTTTTGATTACCTGCGTAAAAGAGGTAAAGAACCCACTACGGCATCTAAGTTTGGCATGGCCATGTTTATTTCTGGCTTATCGGCACTGGTAATGGTATTTGCAGTAATGTCGGTACCATCAATTTACACCCATAAAACTTCGCCCTTATGGTTGTGGGGCACCTATTTTGTATTTACCATCAGCGAAATATTTTTAAGCCCAATTGGGCTATCGTTTGTATCCAAATTATCACCCCCAAGGTTAACGGCTTTGATGATGGGAGGCTGGTTTTTGGCTACCTCACTGGGTGGTAAAATTGCAGGGGTAATGACAAGTTTTTGGGATGATTTTACCGATAAAAAAATGTTCTTTTTATTGTTGGTAATTGCTGCTTTCGTCGGCGGTATACTCATCTACTCCCGGTTAAAATCGCTTAATGCCATTGTAAAAGAAAGAACAGGCGAAGCGTAAAATTATTGGCCAATCTTACTTAAAGGCGATATCACCCGGTATCGCCTTTTTATTTATCTTACCAGCCTAAACCAATTGCTTATGTCAAACAAAAAAGCGTTTCAGCCATTTGTGTCTGCTCAAACAGTGATGAAAGAGCTTACGTTAAAATCAATTTTACTGGGTAGCTTATTCGGGGTAATATTTGGTGCGGCAACAGTGTACCTGGCGCTTAAGGCGGGGCTAACAGTATCTGCATCCATACCAATTGCTGTAATAGCCATTACGCTTGGCCGTAAGTTTTTTAAAACCACCATTCTCGAAAATAATATCATACAAACCACCGGCAGTGCTGGCGAAAGCATTGCGGCGGGTGTAGTATTTACGCTGCCGGGTTTTTTGTTTTTAAGTGATGGTGGCGGTGCTCAATATTTTAACTACCTCACTATTTTATTGTTGGCCATTTTTGGTGGTATACTGGGTACATTAATGATGATACCACTGCGTCGTTCGTTGATTGTAAAAGAACATGATACCCTGCCTTATCCTGAAGGAACAGCTTGTGGCGATGTATTAAAAGCTGGCGAAAAAGGAGGCGACTTTGCTAAAACCGCTTTTTATGGATTGGGTTTTGCTTTTATTTACGCCATCCTTCAAAAAGTGCTGCATGTTATTGCCGAGGTACCTGCTTACATCACCAAACAGAGCAGCAAATATTTGCAAAGTGCAAAAGTAAGCGGAGAGATTACGCCAGAATACCTGGGCGTTGGTTACATCATCGGGCCCAAAATTGCAGGGGTGCTGGTGGCTGGTGGTGTATTTGCGTGGATGGTAATGATACCCCTGTTATCTAAGCTGGTGCCACCAGATATTATTGCTGCCCAACTGGTAAAACTGGGTTATTTAAGCGATGTGCTCACTGCAGGAGGCAAAGGTGGCTGGAACCCCGCCACCCACTCATTTAATGATTATTCAGCTGCTATCTATTACGCCTATGTGCGGCAAATTGGTGCCGGGGCTGTGGCCGCCGGGGGCTTTATTACTTTAATTAAAACAATCCCCACCATAGTGTCGTCTTTTAAGGGCAGCTTTGGCAGTATGGGCAAAAGTGTAGCGCAACAAACAAAAGGCGAAGTGCTGCGTACAGACAGAGATTTGGATATTAAAGTAGTATTGTTTGGTAGCCTGGGCCTTATTTTGCTGATGGCGTTTTTGCCCCAATTACCCGGTAATGGGGTAGGCCAAAAATTATTGATTGGTTTATTGGTAGTAATATTTGGTGCTTTTTTTGTAACCGTATCTTCCAGGATTGTCGGGCTTATCGGCTCTTCTAACAATCCAATTAGCGGAATGACCATTGCTACACTAATGGGCACTTGCCTGATATTTATTGCAGTAGGCTGGACGGGTAAGGCATACGAGCCAATGGCTTTGGTGGTAGGGGGAATGATTTGTATTGCAGCGGCCAATGCAGGTGCTACCTCACAAGATTTAAAGAGTGGTTACATAGTGGGCGCTACCCCACGCAACCAGCAAATAGCCTTGTTTGTAGGTGCCATTGTATCATCTGTAGTAATTGGATTAACCGTAAATTTTTTAGATAAACCTACTGCGGCTATGATTGCAAAAGGGGTTACCACCCATGCTATTGGCAGCGAATTTTATCCGGCTCCGCAGGGTACTTTAATGGCTACCCTGGCAAAAGGTATATTATCGTTTAACCTCGATTGGCAGTTTGTGCTGGCAGGTGTATTTGTAGCCATTGTAATGGAATTGTGCGGTATTAAAGCATTGAGTTTTGCAGTAGGCGCTTACCTGCCGCTTAGCACCACGTTGCCCATATTTGCAGGTGGCGCTGTAAGGGGGCTGGCAGATGCTTATCAAAAAAAGAAAAACATACAACTTAGTGCTGAAGAAGAAGAACTGGGTAAAGGTAACTTATTTGCAACAGGGTTGGTGGCTGGCGGTGCGGTGGCTGGTGTAATATTTGCCATCATGGCGGGTTTTGATGCCCCGGCAGCTTTTTTGGCTAAATTAAATATGGAGCATGGGGTGGCTGCATTGCTGGGCGATGGTGGTTACCAATTATTGGGCGTGTTGTTTTTTGTAATAATGGGCTGGGTACTTTACAAAACAGCGGTTAAAAAATAATTTATCAATATAAGCCGGATATTTTTATATCCTGCAGCCAGGTGCTTAATACCCGGTTGCAGGATTTTTTTTTGGCTTAAAATAAGCAAACGGTAGTGGCCTGTTACTGTACTTGTCTTCCCTTCCAGCGATAGCTGCCAAATTTACCCAGCCAGCCTGCAATAACAGTGTACAGTATGTGAAAAGGTTGTGCAACTGGAAAAAACCAAAGCAATGTTGCTTGATTAAAAAACCTGGCAACAGGGTAAATGAATAAATACTCTACCAATGTTTTGCCGGCCAGCAAACAGCTCCAGCATTGCAGGGCAGAAAAACGGGCGCCCAAAAACGTATAGGTGGTTTGATTAAAAATGGCCGTAAACGGCAGCAACAGCAGCAGGGCATTAAATAAATATACCAATAACAATACTGCAATAATTCGTTTATCATCGTACCTGTCTGCTTTGCTGGCCCAGCGGATGCGTTGGTTAAAAAAATCCGGCAGCGTTTTCATGGGGGCAGTTTTTACAATCACTTTATCCGATTTAAGAAAAAACACCTGCTGCGGATACTGCTTGTAAATTTTATGCATCAGCAGCATATCATCGCCGCTGGCAATATCATCAATGCCTGCAAAACCATTAACGGCATTAAAGGCTTGTTTGCTGTATGCCAGGTTGGCCCCGTTGCACATGCTGTGTAAATGTTGCTGTACTGCTGCAGCGGTAATGCCTTGTAGTGTAATAAAATCAAGTGTTTGAAAGATGCTTAAAAAACTGTTGCCGCTATGGTAGGCTACGGGCATGGCAATAAAAGCTGTGGGCTGCTGCTGGTAAAATGCGGCGATGGCAGGCAGCCAATTGGGTGGCACCTGGCAATCGGCATCGGTGGTTACCAATAGCTCGCCGCTGGCCTGTTGTATGGCCATTTCAATGGCCTTTTTTTTATACGCATGGGTAGTGCCGGCAGTGATACAATCGGCAAGGCTTAACAGGTGCAGGTTGCTGCTGGATTGGCTGTATTGCTGCACAATGGCAGCGGTATTGTCGGTGGAGTAGTCATCTACTACAATCACCTCAAATAAATGTAACGGGTATTGCTGGTTTAACACTGATTGCAGGCAGGCACCAATATTAGCGGCCTCGTTACGGGCAGGTATGATAACCGAAATACGGGGCCCGCTTTTAGCAGGTAGCTTACCGTTAAATACAGGTACTTTTTGCCAGGCGGCCGCATAGTATATAATAAGCACCGCATAACCTACAAAAAATACGATACTAATAACAAGGAGGATAAGCTGCATAATGATATACCCTACAAGAGTGCGACGCCAATACGGCTGATTGCTGCACCCATGCCGGGTACGCAAAAATAATTTTTGAAATTAGAAATGAATGATTAATTTTGATTAGTTGCATAAACAACCATATGTCAAACAACCAATTTAAAAAAGGCGAGCTTTATAGTTTTATCACCGGTAAAGCCAGCACGGCGATTGCCCGGCGACTTCAAAAAAATTTTAAACAGGCGGGGCTGGATATTACCATTGAGCAATGGAGTGTGCTATATCATTTATGGAAGGAGGATGGCCTGAGCCAGCAACAATTGTGCGATGCCACATTTAGAGATAAACCCAGCATAACAAGATTGGTAGACAACCTGGAAAAGCTTAAATTAGTAAGGCGGGTTGCCAGTAAAGATGACCGGCGCATTAACCTGATTTATTTAACCAAAGAGGCTGAGCAGCTGCAAGAGCAAACAATGGAACTGGCTACGCAAACGTTAAATGAAGCATTGGAGGGTGTTACCAATGGGCAGGTAGAAATAGCCAAGGAAGTATTGCAGATGGTGTACGACAACCTTAAATAATAACGAGCCTTTACTTAGTATTTACAATTACCATACACAACTAAAATTTTCCATATGAATACAACATCAACTAACACAGCCCTAAAAGGAGGCGAATGGTTAATTAAAGAAAGCAGCGCTTTTGATACGTTTGCTCCCGAAGATTTTACCGAAGAGCAATTGATGGTAAAAGAGATGTGCCTGCAATTTTTACAGGCAGAGGTGCACCCTGTTGTAGACCGTATTGATAAGCTGGAGGCAGGCCTGATGCCCTCCCTGATGGATAAGGCAGGTGAGCAGGGATTGCTGGGTACCTCTATACCCGAAGAGCTGGGTGGGCTTGGTAAAGATTTTATTACCTCAACACTGGTAAACGAAGGTTTAGGTGGTGGTTACTCATTTAGCGTGGCAGTGGCAGCCCATACAGGTATTGGCACATTGCCCATATTATATTTTGGTACGGCAGCGCAAAAGGAAAAATACATTCCAAAGCTGGCCACCGGTGAGTGGAAGGGTGCTTACGGATTAACCGAACCCAACAGTGGCAGCGATGCCCTGGGCGCTAAAACCACCGCTATGCTTAGCGAAGATGGTAAGCACTATATCTTAAATGGGCAAAAATGCTGGATTACCAATGGCGGTTTTGCAGATGTATACACCGTGTTTGCTAAAATTGATGGCGATAAATTTTCGGCGTTTATTATTGAGCGGGGGTTTGAAGGATTTACACAAGGTGCCGAAGAACATAAAATGGGTATCAAAGGTTCATCTACCGTACAGCTGTATTTTCAAGATTGTAAAGTACCGGTAGAAAATTTGCTGGGCGAAGTTGGCAAAGGCCATATTATAGCATTTAATATTTTAAATATTGGCAGGCTAAAACTGTGTGCAGCTGCATTGGGTGGGGCAAAAATGGCGCTTAACGGCACCATAGAATATGCAAAAACCAGGGAGCAGTTTAAAACAGCTATCGCAAATTTTGGTGCCATCAAACACAAACTTGCAGAAAGTGCCATTAAAATATTTGCCAGCGAAAGCGCCCTGTACCGCACCAGTAAATGGATAGACGATAAGGAAGTGGAATTAGCCAAAATGGGCAAGCCCTTTAATGAAGCTTTGCTGGGTGCAGCCGAAGAATATGCGGTAGAGTGTGCCGTATTAAAAGTACATGGCAGCGAAGTGCTTGACTTTGTTGTAGACGAAGGCGTACAGGTATTTGGCGGTAACGGGTTTAGTGATGAGTATATAATTAGCCGTGCCTACCGGGATAGCCGTATTAACCGTATTTACGAAGGCACCAACGAAATTAATCGCCTGCTTAGCGTAGACATGATTTTAAAAAGAGCCATGAAGGGTAAGCTGGATTTAATGGGCCCGGCAATGGCTGTATCTAAAGAGCTGATGAGCATACCAGAATTTGGTAATGAAGATGAAGGCGCTTTTGCAGCAGAACGTAAGGCAATTGTAAATGCCAAAAAAGCAATTTTAATGGTAGCCGGCGCAGCAGTACAAAAGTTAATGATGAAGCTGAGTGATGAGCAAGAGATACTGATGAATATTGCCGATATGGCCATGGAAACATTTGTTGCCGAAAGCACCCTGCTAAGGGTAATAAAAATGGTGGATAAAAATGGCGAAGCAGCCAGCCAGGTATACATTGATATGATGCGTTGCTATCTTAATGATGCTGTAGACAAAACCAATAAAGCAGGTAAAGAGGCCATCAATGGTTTTGCAGAAGGTGATGAGCAGCGTATGATGTTGCTAGGCTTAAAAAGGTTTACCAAAGCACAGCCCTTTAATAGTAAAGATGCCCGCAGGCGCATTGCCGGCAGGCTGATTGCTGATAATAAATATGCCCTGTAATTACAGCTGGTAATTAAAGTGTTTACAAAAAGCCATCCGCTTAGGATGGCTTTTTGTTTTTACATTTACACATGCTGAAACAATTGTTGCTTTTTTTGTTGCTGCAAAGTACTGCCACACAGGCACAGGTTGCTCCTCCGCCATTTATTAAGTTGGTGCAACCCTTTAACAGCAGTGTAAAAGCCCCGGCCGCACGCCAATACATCATTGGCTCTACTTGCGCAAATTGTAAATTATCAATCAATGAGCAGCCGGTAAAAGTGCATGCTACCGGCGCTTTTGCCTTTTTGATTGATCTTGCAGGCGACAGCAGTTTTATCATTCGTGCCGAGGGAGAAAGTAAAGTTGTAACCCGTACCATCCAATACCAGTACACGACCCCACAACTTGCCAAACCCGTAGCTACAACCGATATTGTGTACCTGCAAACCCTGCCCGAAGGCGACCTTGTACTGCAAGCCGGTGATGTAATAAAGCTAAAAGCCAAAGCCTTGCCTGCTGCATCCTTAAAAACAAGCTGGGGAAGCATCCTGTACGAAATGCCTGTAGACAATACGGGTGGCATGCCGGGTATTTACCAGGGAGAATATGTTGTAAAACCTTCGGATACTTTTATGCTAAAAAAAATGATGGTTATACTTACCGACTCAGCAGGTAAAACCATCAGCCGGGAAACCAGCAGTAAATTTTCTGTACAATCTGCCTATGCATCCGATGTGGCAATTACCAAAGGCCGCTTAGCACACCTGGAGTATGGCCTTGGCGACGACCGGCTGGGAGGTGCCAAAATTGGTTACCTCGATAGCAATATATTGCTAAAATTAACTGGCAAGTTTGGCAACGATTACCGGGTACAGCTGGCGCCGGGCAAAACAGCCTATATACCCGGTGAGTTGGTGCAACTATTGCCCAAAGGCAGTTATCCGCCAGCCTCTTTAACGGATAAAATCACGGTATTGGGCGATAGCCTGTACGATTATGTAAGGCTGCAGTTGTTTGCCCGCCTGCCTTATCAAAGCATGCAATTTATCAACCCCTCAACAATAGTGGTGGATGTATATGGAGCTACCAATAATACCAACTGGATCACCCAATTAGAAACAGCCAAAGAAATAAAATCGGTTGATTACGAGCAGCTGGCAGAAGGTATATTTCGGGTTAGCATACTGCTCAATCATCCACAGCATTGGGGCCACCAATTGTATTACCAGGGCAATACCCTGGTGATAAAAGTGAAACGACAGCCGGCCAACTCGTTGTTAAAACACTTGGTAATTGCGGTAGATGCAGGGCATGGCGGTAGTAATAACGGGGCCGTAGGAGCTACCGGTATTTATGAAAAAGAGTTAACGCTGGCCTTGTCTTTAAAGCTGCAACAAGCCTTGGAAAAAGAAGGCGCTAAAGTGATAATGACCCGTACTACCGAACAGTTTTTTGATAATAAAGAGCGTATTTTATTTTACAGGGATAGCATGCCCGATTTATTGCTGAGCATTCATCTTAACTCTTCTGCCGATCCTTTTTTTGCAGGAGGTACCGGTACTTTTTATCGATATATAGGCTTTAAGCCGCTAAGTAATTTAATATACAAGCGCCTGCTGCAGTTGGGGCTTAACGAGTATGGCAATACAGGCTCTTTTAATTTTATGCTTAATAGCCCTACCGAGTACCCCAATGCTTTAATAGAAACCTTGTTTTTAAGTAACCTGGATGAAGAGGCAAAAATTATTAACCCGATATTTCAGCAGCAAATGGCTGATAAAATTGTGGCGGGTATAAAAGATTTTTTAGAACATTGTAAAAACACCCATTAATCATATGAGCTTAGTAAAAGAATTTAATGACTACCGTACAAAAATGAACGAGGTTATATTGGCTAAAGATAATCTGGTAATAAAGCGACTGTGGAACCTGGATACCAATACCTATGCCGAGGGTGCGCTAGACACCAAAACAAAAGAACTGCTGGGGCTGGTGGCAAGTATGGTATTGCGTTGCGATGATTGTATTAAATATCATGTAGGCAAGGCACACGAGTTGGGCATTACCACCGAGCAGCTATACGAGGTATTTGCTGTAGCCAATATTGTGGGCGGTACAATTGTAATACCACATACCCGCCGGGCTGCAGAATATTGGGAGGAGTTAAATAACGGTGCAGCTTAAGCAATTGTAGCTGCTACAGGTTACCTGTTTTCAATATTCGTTTAGCTTAGCTAATAAAAAATTTAATAACTTTACCCGATAATATTGTATTGATATGGCTGATATAGCAACAAGCGCCGCCCCGCTTACCTCAAAAGATTTTGCTACCGACCAGGAAGTGCGTTGGTGCCCCGGTTGTGGCGATTACTCCATACTGGCGCAGGTGCAAAAAGTAATGCCCAGCCTGGGTATTCCTAAAGAAAATATTGTAATAGTATCGGGTATTGGCTGTAGCAGCCGTTTTCCGTATTATATGAACACTTATGGCATGCACAGCATACATGGCCGTGCCACTGCTGTTGCCAGCGGTTTAAAAGCTGCCCGGCCCGAGTTAAGTGTGTGGATTGTAAGTGGTGATGGCGATAGCCTTAGCATTGGCGGTAATCATACCATTCACCTGCTGCGCCGCAATTTTGATGTAAACATCTTGCTGTTTAATAACCAGATTTATGGGTTAACAAAGGGCCAGTATTCTCCCACATCCGAGCCTAATAAGGTAACCAAAAGTTCGCCATTTGGCAGTATCGATCATCCGTTTAACCCGGCCGCTTTGGCAATGGGTGCCGATGCCACTTTTGTAGCCCGCAGTATGGATAGAGATCCTAAACACCTGCAGGCCATGCTTACCCGGAGCCACCAGCACAAAGGCGCTTCTTTCCTGGAAATCTATCAAAACTGTAACATCTTTAATGATGGGGCATTTGAAGTATTTACCGAAAAATCTACCAAGGCAGAAGAAGTGCTGTTTTTAGAGCAAGGCAAACCGCTGGTATTTGGCGCCAATAATAATAAAGGGATCAAATTAGAAGGATTTAAACCAGTAGTGGTAGAAATTGGTACAGATGCCTCGTTGGATGATTTGTGGGTGCATGATGAAAAAGATTTTTACAAAGCACAGATACTGGTGCGTATGTTTGATGATCCCAGGCTGCAGCAACATTTACCAAGGCCTTTTGGCGTATTTTTCGAAACCGAAAGGGCTTGCTACGAAGATGGGATGCAATTACAGATTGATGACATTATTGCCAAAAAAGGAAAGGGTGATTTAGATAAATTATTAAAAGGAAACGAAATTTGGACCATCAGCTAAACGCTGAAAACGGCATAATAAAAAACCTGTTGAGTAATCAACAGGTTTTTTATTATGTGCAAGTATTAACTGTTAGTACAAGTAATTTAAAGCTATTACATCGTTGGCGTTAAAAGTTCTGTCGGTACCGGCAGAGCAGGCCAGCATAAACGACTCTGCATCAAAACCGCTGGGGGTGCCTGGTATAAGTATGGCGCCATAAGTGCCGGCACGCTCGTTTTGCTTACGTCCACCGCAACTAAGCGCCCTGTTAAAATAATCTGTATGGCGGAAGCCTATACAATGCCCCATTTCGTGCTGTAGTACAGAGGTAATGTAAAATTCATTAGGATTAGCACCATAAGCCT
Source organism: Bacteroidota bacterium (assembly GCA_039796475.1). GTDB lineage: Bacteria > Bacteroidota > Bacteroidia > Chitinophagales > Chitinophagaceae > Ferruginibacter. Next base: position 47,594 of record JBDKJT010000132.1, read on the forward strand.
GCGGATTGGTATTCATTTTTATTTGGTTGTAAGGATTACCTGATGAAGTAGGGAAACCCGATGAACCTAATGTAATATAACCGCCAGATGGTCCCTGGTCAAAACCAATGATATCTACATTGCCGCCAGAAGATACTCGTTGAAAAGTGATCTGTAATCCCAAAGCATTGTAGCGGCTAATCATACGGTTAGTAGCATCAGACCATACAGTATTGCCTGTGAGTGTACCACTTACCGATACTGTAATAACCCTTGGCAGGGCAGTTACCAGGTTGGTAGTACGGTACTGTTCTACCTCGGCAATTAAAAGCGATGGGGATGTGGCAGTAGAATTAAGGTTGTCTGCTGTTAGTACAATATCACCTTCTACCAGGTAACCATTATCTACCTTACGTACATTTTCGCTGCTAAAGCCTAACGCTTCAATTTTTTTAAGCGTTTCTGCAGCTACATCATTAAATGCTGTGGAGCTTTCTTTTTTACAAGATACAGTTAACATACTGGCACCTATCAAGGCCAGGCAGGTTCTTGATACAACTCTCATAGTTTTTTAGTTTGGTTATAAAAATAATATTCAACCAATTTAACTTTATTTAATTTACAAGCTTCATGCTGTTATTAGTATTTTTTTGCAACCATATTGAAATTTAATGGATCCATGCTGTTTCGCTTTGCATTGTTATTTTTTACTTACATGATTTTCAATGGCCTGCCAGCATGGGCGCAGCATACCACCACAGCTGGCCCATCTGTTTGGTACAAGGTTCAATTAAAAGCGGGGGTATCAAAAATAGAGGCCAGCCAATTGGCTCAGTTGGCCATACGCCAGTTAGGCGACAGCACTTACATTATTCATCAATCCGCTTTGCAGCAAATAAAAAACGCTGTATCACTTACTATTTTAACACAAAAAGCAGCCGATTGGAAATTGCTTGGCGTGGCAGCACTACCTTGGCAAAAATCGACGGCAAATCAACGCTTGCAATTTTATGTACAGCTTTTGCCAGCTTGTAATACCGATAGTTTTTTACGCCATCAAAATAATCGGCAGGTATTGTGGCAGGCAACTAACACCCGTGGTATTGTTACGGCATACTGCACTGCTACCGCCGTACAATTATTTATAAATGATGCAGTGGTCACCAACATTAGCGTATTACCACAGCAGCCCACAACAGAGTTGGCTACGCCGGGATACGATTTGTCGGCCAATGCACTGAGTATGGTACACCGCTATTTTGAGGGCATCAATGGCAATGGCTTAGAGGTATCGGTAAAAGAAGATCATTTTGATACCACCGATATTGATTTAAGAAACAGGTTTCGCTATTCATCCATTGCCTCAGCCGCCATTACCAATCATGCTAATTTTATGGCTACCATTATTGCAGGTGCTGGTAACTCGGTGTACTATGCAAAAGGTGCAGCCCCCGCAGCCTTGGTTTCGTCTGCCTCTTTTCAGCAGGTGTTGCCAGAAGCCAATGAGTACTATACCGGCCGAAATATTTATGTGCAAAACCATTCGTACGGGGCAGGTATTGATAATGCGTATGGTGTAAATGCAGTGGCTTTTGATAAAAGTGCCAATGAAAATAACGCCTTGCTGCATGTTTTTTCTTCGGGTAATTCGGGTACTGCTGCCAGTACCAATGGCGCTTATGCTGGTATAGCCGGCTACGCAAATCTTACAGGCAATTTTAAAATGTCAAAAAATAGTATTTCTGTTGGCGCTGTAGATTCCTTTGGGCGGGTGGTGGCCTTAAGCTCAGTAGGGCCTGCTTATGATGGCCGTATAAAACCAGAAATTACTGCCTTTCAGCAAAATGGTACTTCAGAGGCTGCCGCTTTGGTATCGGGCACTTGTTTGCTGTTGCAGCAATATTATCAATCGGTATTTGGTACTGTTTTACCCGCCGCATTGGCAAAGGCATTGCTGATAAACAGTGCGGATGATATCAACACGCCGGGGCCAGATTTTAAAACGGGTTTTGGTAATTTAAATGCTTATAAAGCCATGCAGGCCATACAGCAGCAGTTATTTTCAGGCAATTTTACGGTACCGGGTACGGCTTCGTTTAACATTGCCCTGCCAGCCAATGCCAGCCAGCTAAAAGTAACATTGGTATGGAACGATCCTGCCGCTGTAACCGGGACTGCAAAGGCTTTGGTAAATGATTTAGATTTAGTTGTAAGCAATAATGGCCAAAATTATTTACCATGGGTACTCAACAGCTTTGCGGCAGCCGATTCGTTGCAATTGCCAGCTGTAAGAAAAACAGACAGCCTGAATAATACGGAGCAAGTGAGCATACAATATCCGCCACCCGGCAATTACACTATTAACATCCGCAGCACCCGGCTAACGGCGCCGGGCCAGTTATTTTACATAGTATACAGTATAGATAGCGTTAATAGTTTTGTGTGGCAATGGCCTGCTAAAAAAGATGTAGTGCTGGCGGGTAATACTGTTGCTTTACGCTGGCAAACCAACCGTACCGATATTACCGAT
>JBDKJT010000133.1:0-9004 GCA_039796475.1 Bacteroidota bacterium
GAGTTGCAAAATGCTGCCGAAGTGCTTACCCCTTTGCAATTAAAAAGATACCAGGATGCCTGGCAAAGTGATAAAACCGTAGCCATTCGTACAGCTAAAGAAGTACCGGACCCAGCATCCCGCCCAACAGCAAAAACCCTTACCTGGAAATACAAAATAAGTAATGCCAGGGATTTTGCCTGGGCCTCATCTAAATCATTTATTTGGGATGCAGCAAGGATAAACCTGCCCAGTGGTAAAACAGCCCTTGCCACCAGCGCCTACCCGGCAGAAAGTGATGGTAAAGATGGGTGGGGCAGGAGCACAGAGTATGCAAAAGCAAGCATAGAAAACTATAGTAAAAGATGGTACGAATATCCATACCCGGTTGCTACCAATGTAGCCAGCAATGTGGGTGGTATGGAATATCCCGGTATTGTTTTTTGTGGTGCCGATGCACAAACAGAAGGGTTGTTTGGGGTAACCGATCATGAGTTTGGCCATACCTGGTTTCCGATGATTGTGGGCAGCAACGAACGCAAATTTGGCTGGATGGATGAAGGCTTTAACACCTTTATCAACTCCCTGGCCGACGACGATTTTAATAAAGGCGAATACAAAGCTCAACCAAAAGATATGAGCTACTATGCCCCGTATTATTTTGCCCCTAACCTGGAGCCTGTAATGAGTACGCCCGATGCAATGCAGGAAAGTAATATTGGCCGGCTGCTGTACTCCAAACCAGGCTATGGGCTGGAGTTGTTAAGAAATCAAATACTGGGAGAAGACCGGTTTGACTATGCCTTTAAAACTTACATTAAAAACTGGGCATTTAAACATCCAACTCCATGGGATTTTTTTAGAACGATGGAAAATGCCGCTGGCGAAGACCTGAGCTGGTTTTGGCGCAGCTGGTTTTTTGAAACATATAAACTCGATCAATCGATTGTAGCGGTAAACTATGATAAAGAAAACAGCAGCTCGATGATAACCATTGCCAACCTGGAGCAAATGGCAATGCCGCTGCTTTTGGAATACGAAACCGTTAAAGGCGAAAAAGGCCGAACCAGGCTACCGGTAGAAATATGGAATAATACAGCAGTATGGAGATTGAGGCTGCCGGTAAAAGACCCACTGGTAAAACTGGAAATAGACCCCGACAGGGTTTTTCCGGATATAAATGTTAAGAACAACAGCTGGCGACTTAATAAATAAAAATCAACAGCTACCTATAAAAAAGGGTGGAGTATAATGCTCCACCCTTTTTTATTAATTTTTTTAACCCATTATTTACCCGGCACGGCTTCAAATACCGCCAGCGGAGCCATCCGGGCCCTTACCAACTGCATTTTATTATCCTTGATTATATAGCTGTCTGCTGTTTCAAATATTTTTAAAAAAGCCGGTTCCAGCTCCATTTTAGGACAAGCCATCATTGTACCAGCCATTTTAGAAAACTTTATACGATCCATTTTACCCAATTCGTATTGGCCAAAAAAACTATTACAACCACTATTGCCCTGTACTTTGTTTTCTTTACTCAATAATTTTACAAACATCTCTTTATTGTAGTTATCGGCTGTTACCGCCTTACCCATCAACTCGGTTAATTTCCAGTAAGTATCTGTAAGGCCGTTGGCAGCCACCGGGGCAGCAGCTTGTTTGGCAAGGCTGTATTTGGCAGCCATATCACCAGTAATTCTATTTCCCTGCATATCTAATTGTATTAATTGATTTTCACCTACCAGGTATTGGCTGGGTGCATTGGTAATACCCGCCAGTGTTATGGTATTGCCAGCTGCATTCCAGCTAAACTTTCCTTTTTTAACAGCGGGTTTTGCATTTTTTTTACCCAGGTATTTGGTGGTGAGGGTATAGGCAGAATCGGTTGCAATTGCAATGGTAGTTTCAATGCCTTCGCAATCGGCACAAGGCACCACGCCTTTGTAAGTGCCTGGCCAATCGAGTGCGTTGGCGCTATTGTCGGCCATAGCGGCTACCGGTGCTGCTGTTGTATCTTTTATGGTAGAATCTGCGGCTACCATCGGCGAAGCCATGGCGGTGGCTTCGCCCTGCTTTTCGGTTTCGTTGTTACAAGCCATTAAAATGGCTGCGGCTGCAAACAAAGCAAAAATGTTTTTTTTCATATTTTATTCTTTTGTTTTAGTATATAAATCAATTTTTAAGACACGGTATCCGGTGGATTTTAATTTTTTGGGCTGGGTGTCCAATCGGGTGTTTTGGTAACGATGGCCGACCTTGCCCGGCCTCGCCAATTGGTGCTCATACAATCAGCATCTGCCGTTAATACCATGCTGTTGCCAGAAAAATGCATACCAGCATACAAGGTTACCCGGTAGCCTCTTGGCACCCGTACTGCAGAGGGGTATACCGTTACATCGCCCGGTCCACGGGAGGTAAGCTGATCGTAATAGCCTGCATCCATCATTTTTTCGGCCCCGGTATAATTACAACCACTATACAAGGTGATACCTTGCCCCCAACTGCTGCCATTGTCGTCGTTGCCATTGTTACCATTATTGTAAGTAACAACCATAGATTGCACCCTTCCGCTTATCCAACTACCCAGGCAACTATTATTACTGGTTAGCTTACCGGTGGAAGTACCAGTAAAGCCACTGCCCGTAAAAAATTCAATGGCATAACCATCCGGTATTTTTACAGAGGATGGATTTACCCTGCCATACAAATTACTGTATCGCCCTACGGTTAATACTTCCGATCTGCCACTGTAAGCGCAGGAGGCATATACAATGATATTATTATCTTGCCCGGTGCCGCCTTCGTTTTGGTAGCGGATAATAGCCGACCGGGCCCTGCCTCTTATCCAGCCATCTAAACAACTGTTATTGGCAGATAGCCTGCCCGTGGTAGTTCCGGTATAGTTTACACCTGTAAACAACTCAACGGTATAGCCTGCTGATAGTTTGATGGAGGATGGGATAACACGGCCGCTTAAACTGCTGTATTTGCCAGCAGGTAAACTGCCTGCGCTGCCTGTATAGCTGCACCCACTGTAAAAAGTAACAGCATTACTATTGCCACTTCCGGGCCCACTGTTGTTACGATACACCCTCATAGAGCCTGCACCAAATTGCAAAGCAGCCGGTAAACAACTTTGGTTGTTGCTATACCGCCCCATTAAGTAACCACTAAAATTATAACCGCTGTAAAACTCAACCGTTATACCAGCCGGCACTTGTACCGAACCGGCCGGGCTGTTACCTAGTTGAGTACGTAAATCGTTGTAATTGGCAGCACTAAAAGAAACCGATCTGCCCAAGTAACTGCAACCACTATATATAGAAATATTACCACCATTGGAAGGTGGGGGAGGTTGGGTAGGAGGTAACCAGCCGCCATTATCGTAATACACTTTTGCAGAGGATGCATTGTTGTTCCAGTAATTAGCCAGGCACTGGTTGTGAGTGGTAATTTTACCAGATGATGAGCCTTTAAAATCTACATCCCTAAACAGCTCTATCACTATACCTTGTGGTACCCTTAAAGACGAAATGGCATCGTTGCCGATGACGGCATTTAAACTCCTGTAATCTCCCGGAGGTAAAAAACCACGGTGCCCCTGAAAATCGCAAGCAGTATAGGCCAATACGCCACCTTGTGGATTGATAAAATCATTGGCGATATCATCGCTGTAAGTGATGCGTATGGAACTGGTTTTATCGTTTAGCACTGCTGGCAAACAGCTATTGCTACTTGTAAGCACCAACTGACGGCCGGCCATATTTGCATTGGCATATAACTCTACCCGGCAGCCACGAGGGATGTAAATGGAGCTGATGTTGTTGTCGGATAGCCTGAACTGTGAAGCATTGTAATAATTGCCAGGCCCCAGCACCGATGATTGCCCCCGGTAATTACAATCGGAGTAAATAATTACCTGCGCCAAAAGCCCTGTACAAAATGCAACAGAAAACAGTAAAGTAAAAAGTGATTTTTTCATACCCGGAGTGTTTGCTTTATTTTTTAAAAAGCCCTTAACAACATCCTTCATTTTTAAAATGGCAGCATGCTGTACACAGGTATTTTATAATTACTTACAAGCTAAGTAAAAAACAACGAATAATTAAAAAATCGGGTAAACAATTAATACCACTCATGAGCGGTTTGGCTTCCATCTGCCACTTTTTATAAATGCAAACGAAAGCAGGAATAATACCGTCCAATACACCAGCTCGTTGCTCCACGCCATACTAAGCGAAATATATTTTACTCTCATAAAATACCAGGTGTATACAAAGTAAATAAAAATAGCAATCAGCTCAATGGCAAGATTGATGGTGGTTTTGCCAGTGCCGGTAACACCATTTAACCATATATTGGCAATACTCATAATCAGCAGGCCACCAGTAACCATACGCAATACCGGTACTGCCTCCTCCACAAAAGAGTGTCCCTGTCCAAATAAAGCAAAAAATTGCCCCGGAAAAATATTTACCAATAAACACATAACACTGCAAAATGCAAAACTTAGCAGCATAATACGGGTAATGGCTTCTATCACTTTATCCTGTTTGCCCTGGCCCATCAGGTTACTCACCATGGTATTGCTGGTGCCTGCAAAAGCCCATACAAATACACCTACCAAGCCAAATACATTTCGCATGGTGTTGCTGATGGCTTTGGCATTTTCATCGTGCCGGGATTCTATTAAAAAGAAAAAAGCAAGCCAGGTAGTTACGCTAATCATAAACTGCAAAATAAGTGGCGTGGCTATTTTAATAATCTGCCGGCTTTTTTGTTTGTTATAAGTAAAGTTTTGCAGCAGGCTATATTGCTTTTTTAATCCAGCTTTGGCAATCACCGTAAATACTACCAGGCAACCCGCTATTTCGGCAATTACGCTGGCCACCGCAGCACCGTTAAAGCCCAGGGCAGGCAAACCAAGTTTGCCAAATATCAGCAGGTAATCGAGTACAATATTGGTAAAAGCCTCTGCAATAAAACCAATAATAAGGTAGCGACTGTTTAGCGATGCCACTAAAAAAGCATTGCCCATTTGAAAAAGGAATAAAAAGGGAAGGCCCAGGATACGGATACGCAAAAAACTCATCTCCTGCGGATAAGCCCTGGGGTCGGCTACTTGCTGCATAATGTATGGCGCCACCAGCCAGGTAATTAAAATACCTGCAAGGGCAAACTGCAGGCTGATACGGATACCCTGTGATAAAATAATTTTAAAAGCAGCGGTATCATCACTGCCGGCATGGCGGGATAATACCGATTGTACGCCATTGTTTAATCCATGGCCAGCTACTGCAAAAATGAGGTAAAATACACCGGTAACACCAGCATCGCCCAATGCCTTAATATCCAGGTTGCCTAAAAAAATACTATTGGTTAGCATATTGATTTGCGGTATCAAAATCGCAAACGTAATAGGCATGGCAATAGAAAGAATCTGCCGGGTGGTTACCTGTACTTTTAAATCTTTTATTGCTGCTGTACTTTCCATAAGTTTGCAAAAATATCTTTTTTAAACTGCCAATTGGTAACATTGAATCCAACTTTTAAAATAGAATCGCCCTTACCAAAAACGGGTAACGAAAAATTGATACTGGTAATTGGTACAGATGCGGTAAGTGCAGTGTCGGTTGATGAACATCAAAACCTCATAGCATTGCTTAGCTATCATCTACCAGCCGAAAGCAGTTGGGCAGATGCAAGCAACTTTATAAAGCACTTAGTAAGTGAAGATAATTGGAGCAATGGCAATTTTAACCTTTTTAATATCGTATACGCTTACCCCAATGCTTTGTTAGCTCCAAAGGCATTTACAAACGGGCATACCGATCACAACCGGCATATGCTGGAGCTGGTTGTTGGCGACCTTACAGACGATACTGTTTACACCGATCAACTACCGGGTATGGATGTGCACAGCATTTATGCTGTACCCAAACAAATTGAAGCTACGATGACTTACTTGTTTGCACACAAACAAGAGCAACATTTGTACACTATACTACAGCAAATAAAAGGGTTGGGCGACAATTTATTGTACTGTATTTTTAACCATAGCAGCTTTACTGCAATGCTACTAAAAGACAATAAACTTACCAGCTTGCAAACTTACCAGTACAAAACACCCGAGGATGCTGCCTTTTATTTATTGCAGGCTTGCCAGGTGCATGCTATTAACAGTGAAGATGTATTGCTGCAATTAAATGGCATGATTAGCAAAGAATCAAACCTTTATACAGAGTTGTCTAAATATTTTTTACAAATACAATTGGGGGAATTGCCCGGGCAATTTTCGTACCCGGCTAATTTAACAGAAGAATATCCAGCACACTATTTTAGTCACCTTATGGCCATTGCAGCATGCGTATAATAAGCGGAATATATGGCGGACGAAAAATAAATCCACCACAAAGTATGCCTCATACAAGGCCTACAACCGATATAGCCAAAGAGGGCCTGTTTAATGTTTTGCAAAACAACCTGGAGTTTGAAACATTAAAAACCCTGGATCTTTTTGGTGGTACCGGCTGTATCAGCTACGAGTTAGCAAGCAGGGGAGTAGAAACGCTTACGATTGTAGAAAAAGATACGGCCATGTACGAATTTATTAAAAAAACGTCGGCTGAGTTGGGTATAAATGGCCTTAAGCTGGTAAAGTCGGAGGTTTTTAAATTTATAGACACTTGTACAGAACAATTTGATTTTATTTTTGCAGGTCCGCCCTATGCTTTGGGCACAATTGACGAACTGCCTGTAAAAATTTTTGAAAAAAAACTGCTAAATCCCGGTGGGTGGTTTGTGCTGGAACATACGCCCCGAAATGATTATAAAAAGTTTGCCCATTATAAAACAGAACGCAACTACGGCACTACCATATTTTCTATCTTTATTATGTAATTAACCAATAACCCGGCTTTCAAATTTTGAATATGAAAAAGAAAGACATCCGGCATTATTATAAAGATCGGCGAAGCCAATTAACTGCCGCACAAATAGAAAAGATGGACGACCTGATGCTGATACAGTTTCAAAAACTGGCAGTTGAAACGCCCTCTTTGCTAATGACGTATGCCGCTATACAACAACTAAGAGAATTTGATCCGCAACTGATAACCGATTTTTGTTTTTTTCGTAACCCAGATTTGCAATTGCTTTACCCCGTAATGGATGCATTAGATGGAAAAAACGAGTTAATTGCTGTACTGGTTAATGACGATACCACATTTAATTTAAATGAATATAATATACCAGAACCTATTGATGGACAAGATGTTTCGCCATCTTCAATTGATATGGTAATTGTACCCTTGCTTGGCTTTGATAGCAGGGGTTACCGGGTTGGGTATGGAAAGGGTTTTTATGATCGTTTTTTGCAGCAATGCCGCCCAGATTGTATCAAAATTGGATTTAGTTACTTTGAACCGGTACCAATTATTGAGGATATATGCCAATATGATATACCACTAAATTTTTGCATCACACACGAAACTATTTATGCGTTTTAAACCATACAAACGGTGATATTAAAAAGCTTCCGGTATCTGCTGATACCACTATCGTTAATTTATTGGTTAATTATTTGGTTGCGTAACTGGATGTTTAATAAACAGTTATTTAAATCTGCTTCATTTAATTTTCCAGTAATTTGTGTAGGTAACTTGGCGGTTGGTGGTACTGGCAAAACACCCATGGTAGAGTACCTGGTAAGATTGCTGCAACCACATTACCATATAGCCACCCTTAGCCGGGGCTACAAACGCAAAACAAAAGGCTTTGGCATTGCCAACGAAAACACCACCGCCTTAGAGATAGGTGATGAGCCTATGCAGTTTCACAAAAAATTTCCGGGTATTACAGTTGCTGTTGGCGAAGAAAGATTGGTGGCTATACCCCAAGTATTACAAGAAAGGCCTGATACCGACCTGATAATATTAGATGATGCCTTTCAGCACCGCAGCGTTCAGGCTGGTTTTAATATATTACTAACTGACTATAAAGACCTTTACACAAGAGACCTTCCATTACCTGCAGGCGATTTAAGGGATATCCGATCGAGTGCAAGCCGGGCCCAGGTTATAGTGGTTACCAAATGTAAAAGCGGCCTAAGTGCTACCGAACAAAAATCCATTATTAACGAGCTGTCGCCAACTGAACAACAAAGGGTATTTTTTACAGAAATTCAATATGGCAGGCCTTACCATTTATTTACCAATGCCGAGGCTGATATAACTTCCGCCACCGAAATATTGTTGGTATGCGGCATTGCCAACCCGGTGCCTTTAAAAGAGTTTTTAACTGCCCATTTTCACCAGTACGAAATGCTGCGATACAACGATCATCATATATTTAACAGCGACGACCTTGAAGAAATAAAGCGGCAGTTTGACAAAATGGCTTCTCCTAATAAAATCATTTTAACAACAGAAAAAGACGGTGTAAGGATGAAAAAGTTTGAGGCCAGGTTGGCGGATTATCCTTTGTATGTAATACCCATTCAGCACCAGTTTTTGTTTGATGAAGGAGGCGATTTTGACCGGCTGGTTACTCATTTTATTGAAGGCTTTAAGCAACTGGCCGACTAATGGGCTATTGCATTTTGATAAAATATGCTGTAGATTAGTAACAGTTCTTTTATTTATCACACCAATAAATTTACTGTTATGAATATCCTGCAACGCTTTGAGCATTGGGGCGATACCCATCATCCCAAATGGCTTGATATCATTCGTATTGTGCTGGGCGGTTTTCTTTTTTATAAAGGCATCGATTTTTTGCAAAATTCCAGCAATGTTACGGGGCCTTTATCTACCAAAACTTCTTTCGGAAATTTTACGGTAATACTTATCAGCCATTATGTAGTTTTTGCCCATATCATTGGCGGGTTGTTGATGATACTAGGCTTATTTACCCGTTTTGCCTGCCTGATTCAAATACCCATTTTGCTGGGGGCAATTATTTTTATTAACCTTGCCAGCGATGTTTTTAAACCTTACTCCGAGTTATTTTTATCCGTTTTAGT
>JBDKJT010000134.1:0-25432 GCA_039796475.1 Bacteroidota bacterium
AAATGGTAGCCGGTACCGACAATGCTTACAAACTTGCTAAAAAATATAATATTAAAACAGCCTTTGGTACCGACTGCCTGTTTGATCCCAAACTGGCCAAAAGACAAGGGGCTCAGCTGGCTAAGCTAGTGAAATGGTATACACCATTTGAAGTACTGAAAATGGCTACAGCCGATAATGCTGCGTTGCTGGCCATGAGTGGTCCACGCAATCCTTATCCCAATAAAATGGGGGTGATAGAGGAAGGTGCTTATGCCGATTTAATTTTGGTACAAGGCAATCCACTTCAAAATATTAACTTGGTGGCCGATCCAGAAAAGAATTTTGTATTGATTATGAAAGATGGAGAGGTTGTTAAGAACACACTGAAATAAATAAATAATGAAAAATAAAAAAATACTACTGGTTTCTGCCGTTACATTTTTAATGAGCCTGAATAGTTATGCCCAAAACGACGCTGCCGAATTGGCCAAAAAACTGGCCAACCCGGTGGCATCGTTAATCAGCGTTCCTTTTCAAAACAATATGGACCATGGCATTGGTACTTTAAAAGGCTCCCGATATGTATTAAACATACAGCCTGTAATACCAATAAGTCTTTCAAAAAAAATGAACCTGATTACCCGCTGGATAGTACCCATTGTATCGCAGCATAATATTACTGGGTATGGCAAAACGCAAAGCGGATTAGGGGATGCAGTAATCAGTGGTTTTTTATCTCCAAAAAACAGCAAAAACGGTTTTACCTGGGGCGCCGGCCCCGTAATACTGCTGCCTATTGGCGGTGCTGGCCTAACGGCCGATCAATTTGGTATCGGCCCATCCATAGTGGCTTTAAAGCAAACCGGTGGATGGACCTACGGGGGATTGGTAAACCAAATATGGGGCAGTGGCAAAGGCCTTAGCCAGTTTTATATTAATCCTTTTGTGGCTTACAACTGGAAAACGGGGGCTGGCATTACCGCCCAACTCGATTGGACGCATAGTTGGAATACTGGAAAATCAAATGTATTTTTAATACCAATGTTTTCGGGGCTTACCTCGTTTGGAAAACAAAAAGTAAGTTTGTCTGTAGGGCCTAAGTTTAATATTGCTGCGCCGGGTGATGTTAAAAGCAAGTTTGGTATCAGGGCGGGGCTATCACTCATTTTTCCTAAATAAACGATTACCATAAACCAAACATTAAAAAAATGACAATGCGCCACAAATGCCTTCTGCTATTAATAGCAGGTATTACCACAATTGCCAGTTGTAATAATGCTGGTACCAGTAGCAACAGCACTAGTGATACTACTGCTGCAAAAACCATTACAAGCGCTGCTGTATATTTTGGTGGCGATATTATTACCATGGAAGGGGATAGTGCCACTTATGCCGAAGCGGTGCTGGTAAAAGAAGGTAAAATAGTATTTGTGGGCAGCAAAGACGAAGCCATGAAACAGGCCGGCGAGGCCCATGAGATGATAGACCTGCAGGGCAAAACATTGTTGCCCGGTTTTATAGATGCACATAGCCATTATATCAACTCCTTACTGGTTGCAGGCCAGTGTAAATTGTATGCACCCCCATCTGGCGCTGCCAAAGATGTACCAAGTATAATAGCCGCATTGCAACAATTTGCCAAAGAAAGAAATATACAAAAGGGCGAAGAAATTATTGGTTATGGGTACGATGAAAATGTGATGCCCAATGGCAAACTGCTGAACCGGGATGATCTGGATAAAGCTTTTCCTGATAACCCGGTACGGGTAGATCATGTATCAATGCATGGCACGGTATTAAACTCTCTTGCTATGAAGAAGTATGGTTTTGACGCCAATACCAAAACACCACCCGGAGGAGTTATTGTACGTAAGCCCGGTACCAACGAGCCGTATGGGCTGATTATGGAAACCGCTTATTTGCCCGTGATGGAAAAATCCGATCCGTTACCACAAGATAAAGAAGTGGCCGCAACAAAGGCGGGGCAAATGCTGTATGCAGAGGCTGGTGTTACCACCGCACAAGAAGGCTTAACACATGCCCCGCAATATCTTACCATGAAAAGAGCTGCAGAAGCTGGCGCAAATATTATTGATGTGGTTTGCTTTCCTTTTGTGATGGATTTAGACAATGTGCTAAAAGAAGCACCACAAGCCACATGGGGAAACTATAATAAGGGGCTAAAAGTTGGCGGTGTAAAAATTACCATTGATGGCTCGCCACAAGGCCGCACAGCAGCTTTTACTAAGGCCTACCTTACCGGTGGTCCCGGTGGCGAAAAAAATTGGAAGGGAGAATTAACCGTACCACAGGAAACAGTAAACGAGTGGGTTAAAAGAGTGTATGATATGAACGTTCCGCTTACGTTGCATTGTAACGGCGATGCAGCCATCGATGCTTTTTTAACTGCTTATGAAAAGGCACGCAATGGAGATTATAGCAAACCCTGGAATGTAACCACCATCCACACACAGTTTATGCGTAAAGATCAGATTCCAAAATTTGTGCAATACAAAGTACGTCCCTCATTTTATACATTGCACACCTATTACTTTTACGAAGCACATTTAAAAAATTGGGGAAAAGATATGGCAGGCTATATCAGCCCAATGAGAGATGCTATGGATGCTGGCCTTCGCCCTACCAACCATAGCGACTTTGTAGTAGCACCGCTTGATCAGATGATGATGTTGTGGAGTGCCGTAAACCGTACCTCACGAGCCGGTGCAAAAGCAGGTGTATCGCAGTGCGTTACTCCCTTTGAAGGCTTAAAAGCTATGACCATATATGGTGCCGAACAGTATGATGAAGCCGATAGCAAAGGCAGCATCAAAACCGGCAAACGTGCCGACCTGGTGATACTCGATAAAAATCCACTTAAAGTAAATAAGCTGGAGATTAAAGACATCAAAGTGCTGCAAACCATTAAAGATGGTAAAACCGTTTATCGCCAATAAACCCTACATCTTTGGTTCCTTTTTTTAACTACAGATAATTATTTCAACCGGTAAAGATTATACTCGATTCATAAGCCGGTAACAACCCTAAAAACGCAAGGGTAGTTTTTTGTGCCCGGTTAAATGCCAAAGATGAAAAATGTGCAAATAATCTACGGTTGTTGTGATAAGTTTTATATTTTCATTGTACTCAATTTTTGTTTATGAAATTTACATACACACTCTTGTTAGTAGTATGCGTTGCACTTAGCAGCGCCAGTATGGCACAGCATGCCGCCAATGCCGTCGAAAGCCATCATAGTATGCAAGGTACACACCGGCTTACCCTGGGCCTTGGGCATACCCATATATCGCAAGGTAAAATAGAGGGCGATACTAAATGGCTTGCTACCGCCTCCTGGTCGTTAAACTACGATTATTGGGTATCAAAAAAATGGGCCATCGGCTTACAAAATGACATTATTTTAGAATCCTTTGTAATTGAACATGGAGATGAGGAGTTGCTGGAAAGAAAGTACCCGGTAGCGATTGTACCGGTAGCCATATACAAACCTGGAAAAAATTTAAGCCTGATAGGAGGTGTAGGTGCTGAGATATCACACGGGCATACGCTTACGCTTACCCGTCTTGGGGTAGAGTATGGCTGGCACCTCCCCAAAAATTGGGAAGTGGGTATCGCCATGGTATGGGATGGTAAATGGAAATATTATAACAGTTGGGGCCTTGCATTTACCTTTAGCAGGTTGTGGCCAAGTAAGCATCATTAAACAAATTGATTTTAAAATAGCTTCATTTGCAATAATCAATTGCATGTTTCGGCTACTCAATTTATAGGCATATTTACAAGCAGTAAACAATTATAAAGCGTAAAATGGGCAAACTGTTATACAAAATAATAGCGGCTTACCCATACTGTTAGCTGGCGGTTTTTGGCACAAAGTTTTACCAAAACAATTTAACATGAAAAATATAGTTGCAGCCACTTGCTGCCTGTTGGGCCTGGTAGCTTGCAATAATACAAATACTACCAGTAACGCTACAACACCGGCATTGCCCATACAGGGTACCTGGCAATTGATAACTGGCACATTGGTAGAAAAAGGTGACACTACTGTTACCGATTATACCCAACATCTATCGTTTATTAAAATAATTAACGCTACCCATTTTGCATTTTTGCAACACGATACCCGAAAAGATTCCAGTAAATTTTCGGGTGGTGGCGGCAGTTACCAATTGTTGGGAAATACCTATACAGAGCACCTGGAGTATTGCCAGGCTAAAGAGTGGGAGGGCCACGATTTTACATTTACAATAACCATCCACAACGATACATTGGTGCAAACCGGTATCGAAAAAATTGAAGCCGCCGGGGTAAACCGCATCAACACCGAAAAATATATTAGGGTGAAAAAATAATAGCCCTTGCAAATTAAAAAAGGCATTGCAGTTAGTTAATCACTGCAATGCCTTTTTTGTGAGCCAGCAAATTGGTTAGTATTACCTACTAAAGCTGTATAATCAGCACAGCAATTATACAGCTATTTAAGCAGCAAAATATGCTGCTAGTTTTTCCTTTAAAATAGCGGGCATATCACAACGCTTCATGGTTGCAGCATCTACAAAATACAGTGTAACCACGCCGGTGTTTAACAACTCCTGTCGGTCGTTGTATATTTCGTGATGAAAAATAATTTTATGATGTGCAGGAAACTCTTTTAAGATTGTTTTTACAGTAATCAAATCTTCGTAACGGGCAGGCCTTAAAAACCGGCTGTGTATATCCACCACGGGCATTATTACGCCCATTGCTTCTACATCTTTGTACGAGTAATTTAATGCCCTTAACCATTCGGCCCTGCCAATTTCGTAAAACTGTGCATAGTGGCCATGGTACACCACACCCATTTGATCGGTAAGTGCATAGTGGATGCGTATTTGATTTTCTGAGCTAAACATAGGCGATCACTTATTTTCCTGTCATACCATCTACACTTATTTTACCAGGGCCCAGTATTAGTAATACTGCATAGCAAGCAAGGTAAAGTGTGGCCATTTCTCCTTCGCCTAAAAAATCTGCTTTATGTGCTTTTACCAATGCTACCGCCATGGTAATAATTAAGGGGATGGCGCTAAGCCGGGTAAATAAACCAAGTATTAAAAATATTGAACAGAAAAATTCTGCAAACACCACCAATGCCAACGATACCGTAGTGCCTAATCCTAAAAAATTCATAAACTTAGCCTGGTACTGGCTAAAGTGTACCAGCTTATCATAGCCATGTGCAATCATTAATAAGCCTACAGCCAAACGCAGCAGCAGCATGGCTGTATTAAAGGCCCCTGCAGAATATTTAGTAGATAACAGCTTTTTCATAGCATGTAGTTTTGATGAGTGTATAAATTGATTTGTATTTTCTTTAACAGCGTTGCGAATGTACATTCGTTTTGCATACGGTACTTATCCACTTATTCACAAATGCTTTGGAATGGTGTTTGTACTGCTGGCAATGTAGCTAAATTTGCGACACCGTAATATGATCGATTTAAATTTTAAGATGAACAAAAAGCTGCCATTACTCCTGGCTTTTATTTTTGTCTGTATCCAGCACCATACCGCACAACAAACACATGTATTTACGGATGCAGAAAAAAAGTTAAAAGAAGCCAAAGATTTTTTTATTAAACAACAATACGCTTTGGCGTATCCCTTACTGCAGCAAATAGTACAACAACAGCAGGATGCCGGTACCACAGCATTGCCTGTATACTTGCAGGATGATACCCGTTATTATTATACGGTAAGCAGGCTTAAGCTGCAGGTGCCAATGGCAGAAACAGAAGCAAAGCAATACATTGGCGAGGTAAGTAATGCAGCCCGTAAACAATTGATGAGTTACCACCTTGGTAAGTATTATTTTGTAAGTAACTATTTTAGAACGGCCATTAGTTATTACGAAGATGCAGGGCTCGATAACCTTGGTAATGATGAAATAGCAGATGCAAAATTTGAAATGGCTTATTGCTATTTTAACCTGAAAGAATTTGATAAGGCAAAAGGATATTTTAACGAGATACAGCAATTGCCCGACAATAAATATTATATACCTGCCAACTACTATTATGGATTTATTTGCTTTTATCAAAAACAATACAACGAAGCACTCCGCAGTTTTAGGCTGGTAGAAAGCAAGGAAGAATACAAAGGCGTGGTGCCCTATTATATTGCTGAGATCTATTATTTCCAGGGTAAAAAAGAGGATGCATTAAAATACGGTGAAAGTGTATTGAGCAGGGGTGAGATGTATTACGAAAAAGAGATGAAACAATTGCTGGGGCAAATTTATTTTGAAAAGAAAAATTTTTCAAAGGCGCTGCCACTGCTGGAGTATTATGTAAACAATAGCGATAAAGTAAGCCGGGAAGATTTGTATGAATTAAGTTATTGTTATTACCAGGCCAACAAACTAAGTAAAGCAATTGAAGGACTGAAGCAGTTGAGTAACCAAAAAGATTCGCTTGGGCAAAACTCGATGTATATACTGGCCGATTGTTATTTAAAAACCAATCAAAAAGAAAATGCCCGTACGGCATTTCAATATTGTGCATCTAACAGCAGCAATAAAAGCCAGCAAGAAATATCATTGTTTAATTATGCAAAGCTAAGTTACGAGCTGGGCTACCAGGATATTGCCCTTAACGAAATGCAACGTTTTATCAGCAGCTACCCATCCTCTCAATACATTGCAGAGGCTAAAGAAATAATGGTTGGCCTGCTGGCCAATACCAATAATTACAAAGATGCATTGGCATTATACCAATCCTTTGCTAAGCCAACCGCTGCAATGCAAAATGTATATCCCCGTATTTTGTATGGCCGGGCAGTGGAGTATATGAATGATCAACAAATTTTTAAGGCAGATGAATTGTTTGCCAATATTACAGCGCTGCCCACTACTGCTATCACGCCTTATGCACAGTTTTGGCGGGGAGAAATTGCGTATCGGTCTGCAAAATTTGATGAAGCTATCCGCAATTATATGCTGTACCTGCAAAGCAATGCACCGGCATTGGGTGAAGCCAATATGCAAACTGCAAAGTACAACCTCGGCTACAGCTGGTTAAAAAAAGAAAACTACCAGCAGGCCCTTACTTATTTTGAACCCATCGCCAAAGTAAATACCACCGCTGCTGCCTTAGAGCAAGATGCGTATGTGAGAACAGCAGATTGTTATTTTATGCAAAAGGCTTATGCCAAGGCTGGCGCCATGTACGATAATATTATCAACAATGCATTGCAGCAAAGCGACTATGCCTTGTTTCAAAAAGCATTGATAGCTGGTATAAAAAATGCCGCTGCTAAAATATCAGTACTATCAAGCTTAACAAAGCAATATCCCACGAGTGCGCTGGTACCCGATGCCAATATGGAAATAGCCACTACACTAATGGCCGACGAAAAATTTAGTGGGGCATTGCCTTATTTAAAAAACATTTTATCAGCGGATAATAGCGGCGGAATAAAACCGGCTGCCTGGTTAAAAACAGGATTGTGTTATTACAACCTTAATAAAAACAGTGAGGCATTGGCCAGCTACAAAGAATTGATTAACCAGTTTCCGCAATCGCCGGAGGCTGATGAAGCCTTGGTGAATATAAAAAATATTTATGTAGAGGAGGGCAGGCCCGATGAGTATGTAGCACTGATGAAACAAACTGGTAAAACAATTACCGTTACCGAAGCAGATTCTCTTACCTACACCGCTGCAGAGCTAAAATACAATAGCAACGATTGCAGTGCCGCCATCACTGGGTTTACAAATTACCTGGCACAGTATCCTGCAGGTGCATTTGCCATTGAGGCCAGTTTTTACAGGAGCGAATGTTACTCAAAAAGTAAAGAGTGGGCCAGCGCTTTAAAGGGATATGATTTTGTAAACAGCAAAGGGCTCAACAGGTTTTTTGAAAAAGCTACGTTAGCGGCTGCCCGTATCAGTTACTTCGAACAAAAGGATTATGCCAATGCCAAACGGTATTTTATAGCCTTGCTGTCTGGTACCATAAACCAGGAAAACCGAATAGAAGCACTGCGTGGGCTGGTGCGTTGCCATTACCAGTTAAAAGATTATACCGAAGCTAATAATGCCGCTAGTGATTTGCTGGCCTATAAGGGGGCAAGCACCGATGATAGGTCGGTAGCATACTTAGTGCTGGGTAAAGCACAGCAAGTAAATAATGATTGTGCTGCTGCAATTGCTTCTTTTAAATCTTGCGCTGCCATAAATAAAACATCCTGGGGTGCACAGGCCCGTTATGAGCTGGCGTATTGCCAGTATACATTGGGCAATATGGCAGCGGCAGAAAAATCGGCTATGGCCGCCATCAAAGAAACCAGTAGTTATGATTTTTGGGTTACCCGATCGTACCTGCTGTTGGGCGATATTTTTTTACAACGCAAAGACTATTTTAATGCCAAGGCTACTTACGAAAGTGTGGCACAAAATGCCAGTATTGCCGAGTTAAAAGAAGAAGCCAGGCAAAAATTAGATAAAGCAACGGAAGCAGAAAAAAATGTTTCTAAAATTGGCGGTTAATCACCTATCCACTATAATGAATACACCTTATTTATATCGCAGCATTTTGGTTATAACCGTTTTGTTTTGTGCAACAGCAAACGTGGCTGCACAAAAAGATACCAGTAAGCGGCAAAGCATCGATATTACCTCCAGCTATAAACCTGTATTGCGTACTGCTGTTAAAACAAATTTTTCTGCCGCTCATTTGTTGGCCGATACCAGCCGCAGTGTAAGCGCCTACAGCATTCCAGCTCAAAATCTTTTTTATACTTACCAACCGGGCTCTTTAAAACCGTTGGCATTGCAGCAAGATACTATGCTGGAGTTAGGCACCCGTAATTATATTAAGGCAGGCTTGGGTAATTATGCCACCCCCTATGTAAATGCTGGTTTTAGTTTTGGCGATGGAAAAAAGCAATTGGTAAATGTGTATGCAGATTATGTATCATCTAAAGGCACTATCAAAAACCAGGAGTATGCCGAAATGAATGTAAAAGGAGCCGGCAGTTTTTTTACACGTAACAACGAAGTGTATGGCAGCGCCGCCGTTCGCATGCAAGATTATCATTTGTACGGGTACGATCATGAACAGTTTACGTATACTAAAAACGAGGTGCTACAGCGCCTGCAGGGTATAAAAATTGTTGGTGGCATGCGTAATAAAGAGTTGCCAGATAATGGTATTGCATACGACCCTCATGTAGAAATTAATTTGTTTAGTGTAAAAGATAAAGCCACCGAATCTGGCCTGGCACTTACCGTACCGGTTTATAAGACCTTTGCTGATGTATTTACCGTAAAAATGGCTGTAAGGGCTGATATCACCTCTTACAGTACCAAAAATATTATACCGGATAATGTATCCCTGAGCAATAATATTTTTTCAATATCCCCGGCATTGTCTTACACACCCACCAATAATTTATTTACCGTTAATGCTGGCATTACACCGGCATGGGATAATGGTAAGCTAAATGTACTGCCCAATATTTATGGTGAACTAAAATTGGCTGGCCAGGCTTTTATTATACAAGCTGGTATGGTTGGCCGTATGGTTAAAAATACCTATCAAAATTTGTTAATGATAAATCCTTACCTGCAACCCCTTAGCAGCCAGCTAAACACCCGTGAGCTAGAAGGTTATGCAGGTATTAAAGGGATACTGGGCAACCACTTTATGTTTAGTGCTAAAACATCCTATATCCGGTATAAAAATCTGCCGTTGTTTGTAAGCAGTGCTACCGATCAAAAAAACTTTGTTATTAGTAACGAGGCCGAAGCAACCAACCTGCGCCTGCACGGCGATTTAAATTATATAAACCAGGATAAATTTACCATTACAGCCGGGGTAACCATTAACGGCTATACCAGCATTACCGATAACGAAAAAGCTTTTGGTACACTCCCGTTTGAACTAAATGGATCGCTGCGCTGGTGGGCATTTAAGCAGGTATTGATAAAAGCGGATTATATGGGTTTTGCCGGTGGAGCAGTATTAATACCGGGTAGCCCAACGGCCACATTAAAAGGCGGCAACGATTTAAGTGCTGGGGTAGAGCTGGCAATAAATAAACGCCTTAGTGCCTGGGTAGATGTAAACAATCTGTTTAATAATAAGTACCAGCGCTGGCTAAATTACCCGGTGTATGGATTAAATGTATTAGGCGGTGTTATCTTTAAATTTTAATGCCTGCAAAAAACAAAACTTTTTTTTGTTTTTTTGATGCTGATATTTGCACCAGTTTTAATGATACAATCAACCGGTATGCACACAATTATAGCCCCCTCATTTTTTCAAAAAAAATATATTGTATTACCCGGTATTGGCAAATTATCGCTGGTAACAAAGCCTGCAGAAACCGATTTTCTTAATAAGCAACTCATTGCACCGCAGCAGCAAATTGTATATACTCCCGAGGTAAAAGATGATTCTATATTTAACGAGTTTTCTGCCATCAGCGATTTGGTAAAACGCAGGTTAAATGAAAATGGAGTGGTAACATTACAAGGTATCGGTACATTTAATGTAGAGCCTGGGGGCGCTATTAATTTTACTGCACAAGCCCTGCAACAGGGCTTACAGCAACCGGTAGCCGCAAACCGGGTGATAAGAGAAAATACTTCTCATACCATGAGGGTGGGTGATATGGAAACCACTAATACCGAAATGACAGCTTTACTGGGTGATACCACTGTATCGGCCGATCGTTGGTGGATTTGGGCGCTGGTACTGGGTGCCGCAGGTTTATTAGCACTGGCATTATATGCTTACCAACAAGGAGGCTTATTTAGTTTTGGAAGCCTGTTGGCGAACTAATTGTTTAGCTGCAGTTCAAACATTTTAGGCCAGCGTTTACCGGTGATATACATTCTTTTAGTGGTGCTGTCATATGCTATCCCATTTAGTACATTATCGTTATCAACGTCCCTGATACCACTGCTGTAAAAGCTTTTTAAAATTTCGGCGGTTTCCAGTTTACCCACTACATGCCCGTTAGAGGGGTCTATTTGCAGTATATAGGTGCTGCCCCAAACATTGGCGTATATATACCCGTTAATATATTCCAGTTCATTTAAATAATTAACTGGGCCTGTATGGTCTCTAACCTGTAAAATGCGGTTTATTTTAAACGTTTCGGGTGCCACAAAATACAGGGTTCCCTGGGGTTTGCCATCGCTAATAATCAGCTCCTGCCCATTATTCGTCATGCCCCAACCTTCGGAATTCCACGGAAAAGTTTTAATGGGTTTGCTTAAATCTTTTACATCATATACCAGTACCAGGTTGTTTTGGTAAGTAAGCTGGTAAAGCTTATTGTTGATGATATTAATGCCCTCGCCAAATATGGCTGCATCTTTTACCATATACTTTTTTTCGGGCTTACCAGATTTTATATCGTAATGGGTAATATAGCTTTGATTGTTAAGGCCGGTGCCCTCATACATTTTTCCATTATGTATAAATAGCCCCTCCGTAAAAGCAGCAGTATCATGCGGATAGGCTGCAATTACGGCCGCCTGTAAATTTTTTGGGGCGGCAATACCAGATGAAGGTGGAGGGGGCAGCAAATCTTCGCCGGTATTGCTGCTATTGTTATTATTACAGCCAGTTATCAATAAGGCAGGTATTGCCCAGTTTATAATCCGCTTCATTTTTTTCATTTGCTGGCAAATGTACAGCCGCTAACTCATTTAAGCATAGCAGGTATTATAAAACAATGCAAATTATTTGGTGCTGGATGGTTTTTTTGCGTACTTGCAATACCACTGATACCGGCTATACTGTTTACCACTGTTAATAGCCCTAGCAGCAACCTCTGCCAATCATCCTGTTCAATTTCCACTTTTTAAGTACCCAACGGTACCAATCGTTGCGGTATGTATACCCCCATTTATCGCCTTATTGTTCCATGATCAGCCGATTTTTTCCGGATTGTGGAAAGTATGCTTAGTCCATTTCCCCTGAAAGTCACGCCAGTATTGTGTTTTGTTATCTGGCATCAATCATGAAATTACCTACGCAGGATAATACTCCTGCCACATTTTATGAAACAACTACCAGGCATACTATTTTTCTTCCTCTTCCTGCAATTGCAGGTGCAGGCCCAGCGTATGTGCGCCAGCCAGCAATATACCCAACAGCTAAGCAGTACAAACCCGGCTGCAAAAATTGCCATAGAGCAGGCAGCAAAACAAGTGCAGCTTACGCTGGATAAGGCAAAAAAATATGCCGCCCGAGATACTACGGGTAATGAGCTGATTAATATACCGGTGGTGGTGCATGTACTGTATGCCAATGCCGCACAAAACATCAGCGATGCTCAAATACTTTCTCAGCTTACCGCCTTAAACAATGATTTTGCTGGCCAAAATGCAGATAGGGTGAATACGCCTTCGGTTTTTAAAAACCTCGCCGCTGGTGATGTTCGTATCCGTTTTTGTTTGGCACAGGTTGACCCCAAGGGTAAAAAAACCACTGGTATCATCCGTAAGGCAACCAATATTGTAAACTTTACGGCAGATGATGCGATGAAGTTTTCGGCTGCTGGCGGTGATGATGGGTGGAACAGCCAGCAATACCTTAATATTTGGGTATGTGGCCTTGGCGCCAGAAGCCTTGGCTATGCCACCGTACCGGGTACTGCAGCGGATAAAGATGGGGTGGTGATTGCCTATGATGTTTTTGGTACTACGGGTACATTAAGGGTGCCGTTTAACAAAGGCCGTACGGCTACGCATGAAGTAGGGCATTGGTTGGGTATCAAACATATTTGGGGTGATGACCAGTGCGGCGATGATGGGGTAGAGGATACACCCAGGCAGCGTGGATATAATTATGGTTGCCCGGCTTTTCCAAGAGTTACCGAATGTTCGCAAGATGCCAATGGTGATATGTTTATGAACTATATGGATTTTTCGGATGATGCTTGTATGAATATGTTTACCAATGGACAGAAAAAGCGCATGAGGGCTGTGTTTGCCAGTGGCAATGCCCGTAATAGTTTTTTAACAGCTTTTGCTTGTGATAGTACATTGGTACAGCCTGCTCCTGCCATCGAACCCGAGCCTGTAGTAAAGGCTGCAGATGCCTATAAAGTGTATCCTAACCCTGTATCGGGCAATATGACGATTGAGTATGCACCGGCAGAAGAATTTGTATCAAAAAGCATTAATATTTACAATACACAGGGCACTAAAGTATACAGCGGTTTACTTAATAAAGAAAAATCAACCGTAGCTATGCAAAAGCTGGTGCCGGGCTTATATATTGTACGTATTGGTGAGGGTAAAACTGCTGTTGCCATTAAAATTTTAAAGCAATAAAACTATTGGGCTTGCTGCATTAATGAAGCCACCTGCCCGGCTACTACAGGAGCCAGCGCTACGCCCATACCACTCATTCGTACACAACAAAAAATACCCGGTTCAATCATTTTTACAATGGGTAATTTTTCGCTGCCCATTGCCATGATGCCACTCCAGCGGTGTGTAATAGTAAATGCAATGCCGGGCAAAATATGTGTTCTTGCAAAACGCTCCAGCTCATCCTGCACAGGTTGTGAGGTTTCCATAACGGTTGTTTCTTCTGCTTCAAAAGCTTTGTTACGGGCACCACCCAGCAGCAGCCGGTTGCCAAGGTTTCTAAAATAATAATAGCCCTGGTCAAAATGAAAAGTGCCTTTAAGTTTGCAGCCATCTATAGGGCCTGTTACCAGTACCTGGCCACGGGCTGGTATGATATCTGTTTGCGGTAGTAATTGCCGGGTAAATGCATTGGTACATAACAATAGCTGCCGGCAACAAAAAGATAATTGCTTATCCGTATGCAGGGTAATCAGGCCATTTTGTTTTTCAAAACTGGTAACAGTAATACCTGTTAGTACCTGCACCCCCATTCCCTGAATTTTTTGCAGCAGGGCCTGCACCGTTTTGCCAGAATGCAAACCGCCTTCCAGCTTATTTTCAATGAGGTGATTAAAACCGTTAAAGCCAAACTGCCCCAGTTTATCATCGGCAATGGTAAAGGTATCTGTAAGGCCGGTAATGGATTGCAGCCTGTTATTAAGCCACTGCAGGCCTTCTTCACATTGCTGCCAATCGGTACTGGCAGGGGTAAAACATTCGTACCCGCCAGCGGCATCGTATTGGATAGTATCTTGGCTAAAGTATTGCCGTATCTGCATCAAACCCTGGTAGCGAAGGTTAACCAGCTCAAATGTTTTTTGTTCTCCCATTTTTGCTACATCCTGCAGCAGCTCCGATGGGCTTCCAAAGCAACTAAAGCCAGCATTACGGGTGCTGGCCCCGGAGGGTATCAGCCCTCGTTCCAGTATGGTTATCTTGGCAAGTGGATTTAGCTCTTTTAATTTTAGGGCACTCCACAGCCCCACAAAACCGCTGCCGGTAATTATAATGTCCTGTTGTTCAAAAAAACTTTCTTTCTCCCAAATACTGATGGATGGCATAGGCAATTGTTAAAGTTGTTAAAGATAAATACTAATACGGCGGTTAAAAATGGCAAGGCATTATTTTTGTTAATTGAAGCAAAAAATATCCGATGAAAAGATTATTTACACTGTTAGCAGCCACAATTGTTTTAACAAGTATAAAAGCACAAGGCATTAAGGGCTTAATAGACAAGGCCACAAAAAAAGATTCAACTGGCAAAACGGTTATTGACAAAGCCGGTACTATACTGCCCGCTGGCAAAACGGGTAATGGCCTTAGCAACGAGGATATTGTAAGTGGCCTAAAAGAAGCCTTAAGGGTAGGTACCGATAGCAGTGCCAAAAGATTGGGTAACACAGATGGTTTTTTTGGAGATGCCGCTATTAAAATATTAATGCCGCCAGAAGCCACCGAAGTAGAAAGCAAGCTTAGAAAACTTGGGATGGGCAAAATGGTAGACAAAGCCATTTTATCTATGAACAGGGCAGCAGAAGATGCAGCCAGCGGAGTAGGTGATATTTTTTGGCATTCCATTAAAAAAATGACGGTAGAGGATGGATTGCAGCTACTAAAAGGCGGTGACAATGCGGCAACAGAATACCTAAAAAAAACAACCTCGGTTGAGCTTACCGAAAAATTCAGACCGATCATTGAGCAATCTTTAACAAAGGTAGAAGCCACCAAATATTGGGATGATGTGTTTACTAAATACAACATGTTTGCTTCCAAAAAAGTAAATACCGATCTTACCGCCTATGTTACAGATAAAGCATTAGCAGGCTTGTTTTACAATATTGCTTTAGAAGAACAAAAAATACGAAAAGACCCGGCCGCACAGGTTACCGGTATTTTAAAAAAGGTTTTTGGCAGATAAAATAGTACGGTAAAAGCCACCTGTATTATACTGTATCACCCGGTGCTGGCCACCAATTAGTTGTATAGGTATAGAGTGGAGCAAGGCTACCTTTATCAATTGGTGATACAGCTAAAAGGTTGGTAGCATTGTTGAATAATAGGTACAATAAAAAAAGGTTACCGCCCACAGGCAGTAACCTTTTTTTATACTGTTATTTTAATCATTAAATATCGATGGCCTCGCCATAAGCAGCAGCAGTAGCCTCTTTAAGGCCTTCGCTCATGGTAGGGTGCGGATGTACGGCATTTAAAATTTCGTGGGCGGTGGTTTCCAGCTTGCGGGCTACCACGGCTTCGGCAATCATTTCTGTTACGTTCATCCCAATCATATGGCAACCTAAAAATTCGCCATACTTAGCATCGTAAATCACTTTTACAAAACCTTCGGTAGCACCAGCAGCGCTGGCTTTACCACTGGCCATAAAAGGAAATTTACCTACTTTAATTTCATAACCGGCATCCTTAGCCGCTTTTTCGGTATATCCTACCGAAGCAATCTCCGGGGTGCAATAGGTGCAACCGGGGATATTATTGTAGTCAATTGGTTCGGGGTGATGCCCTGCTAAATGTTCGGCAGCATTAATACCTTCTTTAGCAGCTACATGCGCCAGCGCTTGCCCGGGTGTGCAATCGCCAATGGCATAAATACCCGGTATACTGGTTTGCTGGTTGGCATCTACGGTTATCTTGCCTTTTTCGGTTTTAATACCCAGCGCTTCCAGTCCTATGTTTTCAATATTGGCTACTACGCCTACGGCGCTTAGTAAAATATCGGCTTCCAGCACAACCTCACCGGCGGGTGTTTTTACTTTTGCTTTTACACCAGCACCAGTTGTATCAACACTCAGCACTTCGCTGTTGGTCATGATATCAATGCCTTGTTTTTTGTATTGCTTTTCCAGTTCTTTGCTAATATCCTCATCTTCTACCGGTACAATCCTTGGCATAAACTCAACAATGGTAACCTTGGTACCCATGCTATTATAAAAATAGGCAAACTCACTGCCGATAGCGCCGCTGCCACAAATAATCATGCTGGCAGGCTTGCCGGGTAATACCATCGCCTCACGGTAGCCAATTATTTTTTTACCATCAATTGGCATGCTGGGTAATTGCCTGGCACGGCCACCGGTAGCTATTACAATATTTTTGGCTTCTACGGTTTGTTTGCTGCCATCCGCTGCTGTTACTTCCAGCTTACCGGGGGCCAGTAATTTACCCGTACCCATTATTACATCAATCTTATTTTTCTTCATCAAAAACTGCACCCCTTTACTCATTTTATCGGCTACACCACGGCTGCGTTTGATTACTCCGTCAAAATTGGCTGCAGGGTTGCTGATGTTAATGCCGTAGTCGGCAGCATGCTTGGCATACTCGTACACCTGGGCACTTTTTAATAATGCCTTGGTGGGTATACAACCCCAGTTTAAGCAAACACCGCCCAAACTTTCTTTTTCAACTATTGCTACTTTTTTGCCTAACTGGCTTGCCCTGATAGCTGCAGGATAACCGCCGGGGCCGCTGCCTAAAACAATAACATCGTATGCCATAACTTATTGAAGATTTAAAATTTTCGGTTGATTATTTTATCGTTTGCGAAGGTAGTTGAAACGGGGTAAAATGCAAAACGGCTAAATAGGTGGTTGGTAAATATCTAACGAGTGTTAAAAGCAGGCCTTTATGCTGTATTGGAGGGTAGTGCATTTTTTTTCTCGGTTTCTTTACGTCTTTCGGCAATAATACGCAAGGAGTTGATGCTTACATTTAACTCAAACCCAATAATAAGCACCAACGAGTTGATATAAATAACGGCCATTAATACAATGATGGTACCTATTGAGCCATATAGGGCATTGTATTTACCAAAATTATTTACAAAATACGAAAAGCCCAATGTAGCCAATATGCTGAGTGATGTGGCAAGAATGGCCCCGGGTGAAATCATCTTCCATCTTTTTTCAACAGCGGGTGCATATTTGTAAATAAAGGCGATGGAGTAATAAATAAGTGCTAAGATAAATACCCACCTGATATAGTAAATAACGTCTCTCACTACGCCGCTTGTAATACCTACCCATTTTAAAAATGCGCCTTGTGTAATTAATAAAATAAGGCAACCCAATACCAATAAAAATATTAGGGCTGTTAATTTTATCGCCATCCAGCGGTTGTGCAAATCGTTTCGTTTGCCAAAGCCAATATAGTTTTTATTAAACGATCGCATTAAGCCCATCATGGCATTGGAGGCAAAAAACAATGCCATTAAAAAACCTACAGACAGTAACCCTATTTTTGATTCATCAATAAATGAGTCTACAAATTTTATCAGGTTGGCATTGTGCACTTTTGCCGGAATAACTTCGGTGATGATGGCATGCAGCTCTCTTTTAAGTGTAATTTTTTTTATAAAGGGCAGGTGAGGGATAAGGGTAAATAAAAACAAAAACGAGGGTGGTATGGCCATAATAAAATTATAGGCAATGGCGGATGCCCTTTCTGTTAACCCAACAGTTTGTACCTGCTTATAAAAAAAGTTGATTACATCGTACAGGGGTACGCCTTCAAAACCGGGCAGGTAAAGGCTTTTGCTTCTTCGTATCAAAAAAGCAATGGGTGGTAGTGTTACAATAATGCGTTCTATTTTTGTCAATACTAGCTTTTTGTGTTGTATGCTAAATCGTTTATCATTTGTGCAGCAAATGTTTGCCAGCAGGCATGTTTAACAATTTGCTTATTCTCTTCCTTCGGCTTTTTTTGCCATCAGGGTATCCAGTGCCTGCTGGTAAGCCCTGGCATATTTTAAATGCTCAGTATAGGTTGCCGCAAAGTTAGAGTATCCATCGAGGTTAGGTTTGGCAACAAAATACAAATAATTAGTTGTTGGTGCATCCAGTACTGCATCAATTGTTTTTACCGAAGGGGTGCAAATAGGGCCGGGTGGCAGGCCTCGGTTAAGATAGGTATTGTACGGAGATGCCACGCCCAAATGTTTTTGATAAATGCGTTTTAAGCTAAAATTTTTAAGGGCAAATTTTATGGTGGGGTCTGCACCTAATGGCATACCAATAGCCATTCTGTTAATATATACACTGGCAATTTTGCCTTTATCCGCAGGTATATTGGTTTCTTCTTCTACAATACTGGCAAGGGTGTACACCTGCTGGTAACTAAGGTGCAGGGCAGCCGCTTTTTGCTCCCGTTGTGGGGTCCAAAATTTTTGCTGTTCTTCTTGCAGTCGGCGGATAATTTTGGGCAAAGGGGTTGTCCACAAAATAGCGTAGGTATTGGGCACTATCATTGTCATAGCCGTATTGGTATCAAGCCCATAACGTTTTAGCGAATCGTTGTTATTAAAAAAACTAAGCACCTCCGCTGTATCACATTCAAAATTGCTGGCTATTTTAAGGGCAAGGTCATCATTGGTTCTTAATTTGGTAATTACCAGGTTAACGGCTGTTTGCCTGCCCGATTGTAGCGTTCGGAAGATTGTAGTAAGGCTGCTGCCATTTTCAAAAACATATTTGCCAGGTTTTACCTTATTGTTGTACCCTGTAATTTTTGCCATCATTTTAAAAATACCCGGATTACTGATAATGTTGTTTTGCGTAAGTAAATCAACCACGGCTGGCAGGTTACTGCCGGTTGGTATATACACTGCTTTTTTTGTATCGGTAAAACGGGTGTTACTGCCCAATAATACATAGGCTAGATAGCCAGCTGCTATAAGTAATAGCAATAAAATTAAACGGGTAGTTTTTTTTGGTGCAAACATGGCGTTGGGTATGTATTGATAGCTACTAAAATAACATAAAAAACCCCGTCGTAAACAGACGGGGCTTATAATATTTTTTGTGCTTACCGTTTATTTTGCAGCAGGTGTATCTGTAGTGGCTGCACCGGGTAACGGGGCGGTTGTATTTTGTTGAGTACTTGGTATTGTAGCCGGTGCTTTATCAATCAACTCGTTATTTTTTGAGGAGCTGCCGCCAGTTTCGGGGATAAACAAAGGAGACAATAAACAAAGAATACCTACTACACCAGCAAATATCCAGGTGCCTTTTTCCAGTACATCGGTAGTTTGTTTTACACCCATCAATTGGTTGCCTACGCCACCAAAAGTGCCTGATAAACCACCCCCTTTGGGGTTTTGAATCAATACGATTAACCCTAATATTACAGAGGCCAAGATCACTAAA
The DNA here is from genome assembly GCA_039796475.1 of Bacteroidota bacterium. GTDB lineage: Bacteria > Bacteroidota > Bacteroidia > Chitinophagales > Chitinophagaceae > Ferruginibacter. The sequence continues at coordinate 19,579 of JBDKJT010000134.1, forward strand.
ATTGCAAATAATACTAACATATTATGGTTCTTTAATTTTTTCTATTTTGGCGGCAAAGTAAGTGCTTTTGCCGGGATTGAGCAAACTTAATTTTTTAAGCACTTCTATTGCTTTGGTATGGCGGCCCTGTTGTATCAGCACATCAGCCATGGCTTCGGTTATCACCTCGTCCTCTGCATTCGACTTTTCTGCAAGGCGTTGGATATTGCTATTGGTTTGTTCGGTAACAACCGTATCTGCAGCTTGATCGGGCTGCAGTTTTTTCATTGTTTTTAACCAATCTGTAAAGCTTCTTAATTGTTTGCCCAGTTTATCGGTACTGGCCACTTCTTCACTCAGTTTTATGCCTACACTGGCAAAATAATCGGTGGTATGTAATGGCTCAAACAATGGGCCATCTGCAACCGGGGCAGCACCTAGTATGGCTGCAGCTGCTGCAATACTGGTATTGGCCGTTAATACAGGTGCTATTGCTGGCTCGGTATCGGGCTGGCTTTCTGTAGTAGGCAACGCATCATTTTGTAAGTCTGTTTCTTCCGTAATAATGGTTGGGCTGTTAATATGGGTAGTAGTCAGTTGATTTAACAGGAGCTCTTCATCCGCAGTTAATTTTACAGCGGGTGTTTGCAAAATACTGGGTTCTTGTAAGGTCCAGTCGGTTACTAAGTCGTTTTCATTTGTTGAAACATCTACACTGGTAACTGTATTGCTATCGGTATCGGCAATGGTTTCTGTTGGTATAAAAGCATCCATTTGGGCGGTAGCCGGCGCTTGCTGCTGGCCGGGCGAAGCCTCGTACTCCGATAATAGATAGTTAAGCCAATAAGGGTTGTTAAATTGTGCGGCGGTTGCCTGTAATTGTTGTTGGTATAAAGGGCTATTGGTGGGTGTTTGCAATAGCAGGTAAAACCGGGCGGGGGTAAAATAGGGGTGTTGGTTTACCAGCTCCTGCAGGTAAGTGCTAGTGCCGGTATCATCAGGCAATTTGCCAAAAATATTTTCAAACAGCTGCCTGTATTTTTGCATTCGACAAGCTAATTTATTGATAAGTAAATTAAAAGTTCAGGGACGCAATTTAGTAAAAGCCCGGTACTATTACCAGTTAGAGAAAATCTTATTAAAAATGGCATCTACTACATTGCGGATAATCTCTTCATTTTTTTCTGTTTCTACTTCTGTAAGGGTTCGGTTGGCACTAAAATCCAGCGTATAGCTTACATCCGACTCAAAATCTTTTTTATCATCCAGCGTATTTTTAAATACCAGGTGAAAAGTTACATTAAGCCGGTTGGTACCCGATTGGTTACCCGTAATACCACTGGTGCTTACGGTATAGTCTGATACATAGCCGCTAATATCATAATGGGCATTATCGTCGTTGGTTTGGGTAAGCCGGGTGTTGCCAATAATTTTTTGTTTTAATCTTTCTGTTAATTGCGGGCTAAGCTGTGGGTTAATATAGGGCGCTTTGTTTTCGAGATAATTAACCCGAAAGGTTTTTACCTCCTCAGGTATGGGCGATGTGTCTTTAAAAGAATATTTGCAGGTGGCGTAATTAAATAAACTTGCAAAGCCCGCCAGCACCAGTAACAAGCGCAGGCGATGATAGATAGTGATAGCTGTATGGGCTGCTTTATTCTTCAATATCATATTCTTTTAGTTTTCTGTACAGGGTACGTTCGCTAATGCCAAGATCCGCAGAGGCATCTTTACGTTTGCCACGATGTTTTTTTAATGCTTTTATGATGAGTTCTTTTTCTTTATCTACAATACTCAGCGATTCTTCTACGGCATCCAGGTGTTGTATATCCTCTCCATTATGGTTGATAATAACGGGTTGGTTTCCGGGCTGGCCATAACTTACTGGTTGTGGAATGGATGACTTAATATCTTGTGCAAACATGCCTTCGTCAGCAGTATTATATACGGGTATATGCTGTGCCATGCCGGGGTTTTGCAAAATGTCGAAAAACATTTTCTTTAATTCATTTACATCCTTTTTCATGTCAAAAAAGAGCTTGTATAAAATTTCTCTTTCGTTGGCAAACTCCTGGTGACTTACGGGGCTTTGGCCTCCAACCAATACGGGCAAGCGGCTAAAATTATCGGCAGGTAAAAACTGCTGCAAATCTTTAGCGGTAACATTTTTATCTTTTGATAAAACAGATATTTGCTCCGCAATATTTTTTAACTCTCTTACATTGCCCGGAAAACTATAATTCATCAGCATGTTTTTTGCTTCTTCATCCAGTTGTACCGGTGCGGTGCGGTAGCGGTCTGCAAAATCGGCTGCAAATTTTCTAAACAATAGTGGTATATCTTCCTTACGGTCTTTTAAGGCGGGCACCCTAATGGGTACGGTGCTTAAGCGATAATACAGGTCTTCTCTAAAACGGCCGCTTTGGGCAGATTCCAACAACTCTTTATTGGTTGCGGCTATTACCCTTACATCTGTTTTTTGTACCTTACTGCTACCCACCCGTATGTATTCGCCGGTTTCTAAAACCCTTAACAGGCGGGCTTGTGTGCCCAACGGCAATTCGCCAATTTCATCTAAAAAGATAGTGCCGCCATTTACAGTTTCAAAATATCCTTTGCGGCTGTCTAACGCACCTGTAAACGAACCTTTTTCGTGGCCAAATAATTCAGAGTCGATGGTACCTTCTGGTATGGCGCCACAGTTTACAGCAATAAAAGGGTTGTGCTTGCGGGCGCTAAGGGCATGAATGATTTGCGAAAATACTTCTTTACCCACGCCACTTTCGCCATTGATTAGTACGCTTAGGTCGGTATTGGCTACCTGTATGGCCACATTTAATGCATGGTTGAGGCCTGCAGTATTACCGATGATACCAAAACGATTTTTAATTGATTGTAAATCCACGTGGCCTCCTTTATTTTACTACTTCTCCTATTAATGTTCCTGCGGTGCAGGTATTTACTTTTACCCAAACATAATCGCCTTTGCTGTATTGCTCTTTGGGAAAAACGATTACTTTATTTTGATCGTTACGGCCATAAAGCTCCTGGTCGTTTTTCTTTGATGTGCCTTCAATCAGCACTTTAAAGGTTTTGCCTACATCTTTTTGCATGCTTTGCAGGCTGTGTACCCGGTGTATATCTATTATTTGCTGCAATCTTTTTTTCTTTACTTCTTCTGGTATATCATCGGCAAAGCGGCGTGCCGCCAAAGTACCGGGTCGTTCACTATAAAAATACATATAGGCAAGATCAAACTTACAGTGCTCTATCAGGCTAATGGTTTGCTGGTGATCTTCATCTGTTTCTGTACAAAAGCCGGTGATAACATCGGTAGATAAACCACAATCGGGGATGATCTCTTTAATACGCTGCACTTTTGCCAGGTACCATTCCCTGGTGTAGGTACGGTTCATCAATTGTAGTATACGGCTGCTGCCACTTTGTACGGGCAGGTGGATGTAATTACAAATATTATCGTACCGGGCAATGGTATGCAACACCTCGTCGGTAATATCTTTTGGGTGAGAGGTAGAAAAACGCACCCTTAAATCGGGGCTTATAAGGGCAACACTTTGCAGCAACAGGGCAAAGGTTACGGGTTGGCTGGCTTGCTCATCAAGCGGATTCCAGTAATAGCTGTCTACATTTTGCCCAAGCAGGGTTACTTCTTTATATCCTTTGCTAAACAGGTCGATACATTCGTTGAGGATGCTTTGCGGATCCCGGCTACGCTCCCGTCCACGGGTAAATGGTACTACACAAAAAGAGCACATATTATTGCAACCCCTCATGATGCTTACAAAGGCATTAACGCCATTGGTATTTAGCCTAACAGGAGATATGTCTGCATATGTTTCTTCCCGGCTTAATAATACATTTACCGCTTTTTGGCCGGTTTCGGCATCCTGTATCAGGCCGGGCAGGGTTCGGTAAGCATCCGGGCCAACTACAAGGTCTACCAGTTTTTCTTCCTGCAGTAGTTTTTCTTTTAGTCGTTCGGCCATACAGCCCAACACACCTACCAGCATGCCGGGATTGTTTTTTTTGAGTTGTTTAAACTCGGTTAGGCGTTTTCTTACCGTTGCTTCGGCTTTTTCACGGATAGAGCAGGTGTTTACAAAAACAAGGTCGGCTTCGTCGATATTTTGGGTGGCACCAAAGCCATTTTGCTGTAAAATGGCCGCAATTACCTCTGTGTCAGCAAAATTCATGGCACAGCCATAACTTTCTATATAAAAGTGTTTTTTAAACAAGTTTTGAGAGATGCCCTGTGCAAAAGCTTCGCCCTGCCTGTTTTCGTCGTGTATTTTTGTATTGGTAGCTAACAGTTCCATTGTAAAAATTGAGTGCAAAAATAAGTATTTAAGCAGTACTTACGCCAGATTGACAGTGAAACAAATGTTAGGGTGCTCATTGCGGGGTATAAAAAAAGAACCCGTTAAGGTTCTTTTTTTATAGAGATAAAAATACGGTTGTTATTGTTTTTGCTGTAGCTGTGTGGCAGGGGCTGTTTTTGGTTTATCAAAAAAAAGCATTTTTAGGGCGATAACAATCATCAGTACCGCAAATAGTTTTTTTACGGTTTCCTGCGACAGGCTGAGTGCGATTTTACTGCCAAAAAAACTGCCAATTAAAAAGCCGATAGCCAGCAATCCCACCACTTTAAAATCTACATGTCCCTGCCGGTAATAATGCAGCACCCCTAAAATACCAACAGGCAACATAATGAGGCCAAGCGATGTGCCTTGTGCGGTGTGTTGCGAAAAACCAAGAAAATATACCAATGAAGGCACAATTACCAGGCCGCCACCCACACCCACCAATCCGCCGAGCATACCTGCAACAATACCTATCAGTATTACGATCAATATTAACTGCATATGGTTATTTTTTGGTTGCGTAATCATGTAGTTGGCGGAAACTTGCGTTTGTAATTTTCTATTGCGGCCATAATAATATCGTAGGCTGCCAGCTTGCCCTGAAACTCATCAATTTCCACCACTTTATTTTCCAGCACTTTGTAGTTTTCAAAATAGTTTTTTAATACGGCCGTAAAATGTTTGGGCAAATCGGTGATACTGGTGTAATGATTTACCGTAGGGTCGTTGGTGGCTACGGCAATAATTTTGTCATCTTTTTCGCCATTGTCAATCATCTGCATATTGCCAATAACGGTTGCTTTTACCATGCATAATGGCTGTATACTTTCGCTGCACATTACCAGTATATCCAGCGGGTCGCCATCTTCGCCCAATGTTTGTGGTATAAAGCCGTAGTTAATAGGGTAGTGAAACGATGAGTAAATAACACGGTCAAGCTTTAATAGCCCGGTGGTTTTATCAATTTCATACTTGGCTTTTGAGCCCTGCGATATCTCAATTAATCCATTTACAATTTCGGGCACATTGTTGCCGTAGTGGGCGCCATGCCAGGGGTGAAGTACGTACATGTTGTTTAAAAATTATGTTTGATTGTAAAATTTATGTTTGTTACTGCAGCAGTTTATAGCCTGCCATAACAGCCAGCAGGCCCAGGCAAATACTGCTGCCAATGTACAGGGTTAAAAGTGCATATTTACCCTGCTGCAACAGTTGCATATTTTCCAGCGAAAAGGTAGAAAAGGTTGTAAAGCCACCACATATACCCGTAGCCAAAAACAGTTTCCAGCTATCGCTAAACCACTGGCTTTTTATGCTAAGCGCCCAAATAGCACCAATTATAAAACTGCCGGCCACGTTTACCAGCAGGGTGCTTGCAGGAAAACTTTTAGCAGGTATTAACAGGCTGCTGCCATAACGCAGTATACTGCCAATGGCGCCGCCTAACCCTACTAGCAAAAAGTGTTTCATTACCGTTAAAGATTACCTGAAAA
>JBDKJT010000135.1:0-12967 GCA_039796475.1 Bacteroidota bacterium
GTTATTTGCATGCCCCAGGCAGTGTGGTTGTAGGCTTTATCTACGGGGCAGTGCTCTACTTTTATCTGTTTCCAATCGGCATCCAGCTCTTCGGCAATCAGCATGGTAAGGGTAGTCCAAATGCCCTGGCCCATTTCTACATGCGATAATAAAATACGGATGCTGTTATCGTTGCCAATACGCAAAAATGCATTGGGCGCAAAAGTGATGGCATCGTTGGTGGGCTGCAGTAGTTTTTGCAGCCGGCGGCCGTATGCTGGCACCATAAACGACAGCAGCAGGCCACTACTAAGGCCGGCGGTAGTTTTTACAAAATGCCGGCGGTTTACTTGCGGTTGATGACTCATGGGTTACCTCCTTGTTGTTGCAGCCTTGCGGCAGTGTGTATGGCCTTACGGATACGGGGGTAAGTGCCGCAGCGGCATATATTACCACTCATGGCTTCATCAATATCCTGGTCGGTGGGTTGTGGATTTTCTTTTAATAAAATAGCTGCACTCATTATTTGCCCGCTTTGGCAGTAGCCGCATTGGGGGGCATCTTCTATTATCCAGGCTTTTTGCAGGGGGTGGCTATTATCGGCAGACAGGCCCTCGATAGTGGTAATGTTTTTACCGGCAGCCCGGGATACTGGCGTTACACAGGCTCGGTAAGCATCTCCATCCATATGTATGGTGCAGGCACCGCATTGGGCCATACCGCAACCATACTTAGTGCCCGTTAAGCCAATGATATCCCTTATTACCCAAAGCAATGGCATATCTGGCGGCACATCTACCGTATATTGTTTTTGATTAACTGTAAGCGCTATCATAGCTGAATATTTAAACCGGAAAATAGTTTTTATTATTGGCTGTATACGATTGTTGTATTGATACGGAAAGTACAATTTTAAGCCGACAAGAGCTGGCCTTTTTTTTAACGGGGCCCTAATGCGGCTGGCTGGCAAAACGTTGCTGTTGATGCGGTTTTAAATGCCAATTGTACATACATCTGCATTGTTTGTTGTACATTCAGCACATGCTTTTTTCACCCTTTCCGCAGCTCCATACCAGCCGTATTTTGTTAAGGGATATCACTACTGCTGATCAATCGGTAGTATATAAAGGTTTAAGCGATCCGCAGGTAAACCAATACTACGGTGTAAGCTATGCCAGCTATGAAGCTACAGCAGCACAAATGGATTTTTACAAACAACTGCTGCAAGACGAAACGGGTATTTGGTGGGCTATTTGCTGGCAAGATGCACCGCAACATATGCTGGGTGCCTGTGGCTTTAACTACTGGCAAAAGCAACATCAAAAAATTGAAATTGGGTATTGGTTGCTGCCCCCATACCAGGGTATGGGTATAATGACAGAAGCCCTGCCTGCCATCATCAATTATGCCTTTAAGCTACCGGGTATACACCGGATAGAAGCAGTGGTGGAAGAGGGAAATACCAGCAGCAACAGCCTGCTGCAAAAACTACATTTTGTATACGAGGGCACGCTGCGGCAAAGCGAAATTAAAAACGGGGCTTATATTAACCTGCAGTATTGGGCATTGCTGCAGCCGGCATAACAGGGGGTGCACTGCTTAATCAAACAAGCATTTTTTTGCCAGCAATAGTGGCCGCTGTTACAAAAAGCCCTTATTATTTGACTGAATGCAGTTTATCTTTAAATAAAAAATACGGTATGCTTTTTCCTATCAGCGACGATAACTCCGACAGGGTGATAACCCCGGTGGTTAACTATGTACTTATTGCTATTAATATAGTAGTGTTTATCTTTTTACAAGGTATGGGTGGCAACGATGCATTTACTTATGCCTTTAGCACCGTGCCGGCAGAAATACTAACCGGCAAGGATATTGTTACCCCTGCACAGTTAATTGTAGACCAAGCGACGGGGCAGGAGTTTCAGGTACCCGGGCTGGGCATTACACCCATACATGTATACCTTACCACTATTACAAGTATGTTTATGCATGGCGGCTGGGCACACCTTATAGGTAATATGCTATACCTGTGGATATTTGGCGATAACCTTGAAAATAAACTGGGCCATACCCGTTACCTGTTGTTTTATTTATTGTGTGGTGTGCTGGCATCGCTTAGCCATGTATTTGCCACTTATTTTACAGCACAAAACTCATTAATACCCAGCCTTGGTGCCAGTGGTGCTATTAGTGGTGTATTGGGTGCATATATGCTGTTGTTTCCGCAGCGCAAGGTTAATATGCTGTTTTTGTTCCGCATTGTATTTGCAGTGCCTGCCTGGGTAGCGCTTGGCTTTTGGATTGGTTTTCAAATTATCAGCGGGCTGGGTGTATTGGGTGGTGGTAACGATGGTGTGGCTTATGCGGCACATATTGGCGGCTTTATTGCCGGTTTGTTGCTCATTAAGTTTTTCGACAGGCAAAAAAATACAGGGGCACCGCCCGAACCGTTTATTTCAATTAAAAGAAGATAACCGGTGTATATAAATTATTTGTGAAAAGCATAAACAGCTATTTTGAAAATTCATTGTTTGCAACACGTGGCCTTTGAGCCATGCGGTACCATTGCTGGCTGGGCACAGGCCAACCATCACCAGCTTAGCTATACCTATTTTTTTAACCAGCAATACCAGCTTCCCTCCTTGCCGGATGTAGATGCACTGGTAGTACTGGGCGGCTATATGAATGTGGCAGAAGAGGGTAAGTATACCTGGCTGGCACCCGAAAAGCAACTAATACAGCAAGCCGTTGCAGCCGGTAAAAAAGTACTGGGCATTAGCCTGGGGACACAGTTAATAGCTGCAGCCTTGGGCGCTGCGGTATACCGGAATAAAGAAATAGAAGCTGGTTTTTTTCCTGTTCACTTTACTGCCGAAGCCCTGGCACATCCATTGTTTCATCATTATAAGCACCCGCCCTACATGCAACTGCACTGGCATGGCGATACATTTAATTTGCCTGAAGGTGCCACGCTTTTAGCAAGCTCTGCTGCCTGCAGGCACCAGGCATTTGCCATTGGCAGCCAGGTGCTGGCATTGCAGTATCATGCACACGCCGATGAGTTGCTGGTAAGCAACCTGCTGCATTTTGAAGGCCGCCACCTGCAACCGGCTAAACAAGTACAAGCAAGAGAAGTGATACAGCAACAAGCACAGCTGCACCTGCCCTCCATTAAAAAAAATATGTATTGCCTGCTTGATAAATTTTTAACGGATGACGTATAACGACATTATTGGCACCATTGGCGTGGGGCTTATATTACTGGCCTACTTTTTAAACACTTTTTTGCTGATACCAAAAGATGGAAAATTGTTTTTCATTTTAAATATTATAGGTGCGGCATTGGCATGCTATGCATCCTGGCTTATACATTATATGCCTTTTATTATTTTAGAAGGCACCTGGACGCTGGTATCTGTTGCCGGCTTAGTAAAACAGTTGCAGCGCCACCATACTTAGCCCCTTATATTAGTACAATCGGCCTGTACTACCGGCGGCAGCTGGCCGCCACCGCCGGTTAGTATTTTTTAATAACCATTAATTGGGTGTGCCAAACTTTGCAGCCCACTGGCGTATTACACTTACTTTACCCTCCTTATTAAACCACCATACCTCGTGCAGGTCACGGGTTTGTACCCGGCCATCGACAAATGTATCTGTTTCGGTACCCCAAATGCACACCACGTTATCGTTGTTATCGTTATTGTGCAAGGGCACAAAAGCATGCACCACACTTTTAGCGCTTGCAATACCACTGCGAAATTTTATTGCTGCATCCAACGTAGTTTTTTTGCCCCTGGTTACCGAGCCATCGGAGGAGTACATTACAATGGTATCGGCAAAAAGCGGGGCGCTGCGGCTAAGCTGGTTATCATCCCAATCTTTCCACAACTGTAAAACTTTACTGCAATAATTGGCATCACCAATTTTTAAATTGCTGCTGTAAGTGGCTTTATAAGGCGCATCTGCCTGGCCGGCACATTGCAGCGTAATACATGCAGCCACTGCTGCAAATACAACCGTTAACTTTTTCATACATCCATAATTTAATAATGATAAATAGATAAGGGCAGGCAAAAATGTTTAGATAGCGTGGGAAGAAAATGAAGTATATAAACCTACTGTTTTAAAACAGTATTACATAGCATTTGGCTGCTTTTTTATCGGTTATCAATGGTATGGTTGCCAAAAAAATGCAGCAAACACTGGCGATAATTATTTGCCTAAGTTTTAAATTAGTAGCACGCCTTGTATTTACCTGTTGCAATTCAGCAAACTAAGCTGTTTCTTTACAAAAAATAGAAAATATACGACACGGTAATTAACCTTTGTGGGTTAACTTTCTTTACAACTGTACCAATGCAGCTGTTGTTGATATTTTATAACCTGTTTGGGCAATTTTTTTTAAAAACCGAAAACTGAAAGGAGTATCCGTAAAATACCATGATGATAGTATTGATTGTAACAACCAAATAAACCGCTCGGTTTTTCAATAAGATAAAAATTACAATTTTTAATAATTAAAATAGCAGCAACAAGATTTAGTCGCTACTTTTACAGCAGGTAGGGGTAACCGTTACAAATTAAACATGTATTGCTCATGCCATAAGCAAGTGGCCAATACAGCAGCAGGCAGATAAGTAAGGGTAGTAATGGTTATAGCTAAAGCAAGGCTGGTATTTATATTTTAGGGGCTGTTGCAAAGGTTAGCATTCGTTTTACAGTAATTTTTTTTTAAGTCATTGGTTTTTTAATCATCAACCCACCGGTGTTTTGAGGTGCTTTACTTTCTGCTGCCGGTGTGCTATCCTATAAATAAGGCATCAGCCTGCAAAAAGATCAACCAAACTATAAAAGCAACATAAGTATGATAAAACGGTTTTTTAAACCCCTTGGTAGTGGCAGCAAAAAAGTCTTGTTATTGGTTTTGTTGTGTGGCGTCGCTTGTGGCGTATTGGCCCAGGAAGAAGAAGAGGCACAGTTTGATAGCACTATTTTGCAAACGCAACCCCTTGTTAAAATAAATAAGGAGGGTGCTGTAGTAAAAGATGTAAATATGATTGCCAATATGCGATTTGCCTTAAATAATGAGTTTATAAATGGAAAGTTTATTAATGCTCAGTTTAAAGCCAATGATTTAAGGATGGAAATTATAGGCAGGGTAACCAAAAAACTAAAAGTTCGCTTTAGAGATGTGTACAGCCGCAGTGCCGGGGATGCTACTACGGTAGATTTGCTGCGCCGGTCAATCGACCTTGCCTATGTAGAATATGATGCCACCCCCAAACTGGCGTTGGTGGCCGGTAAAATGTTTGGAGAGTTTGGCGGCTACGAAATTTTTCATAACCCTATCACCATGGTAATTTATAACGATTGGATTGGCAATGGCGATATTTTTTTATCGGCACTTAAAGCCAATTACCGTTTATCGCCACAGCACCGGTTAAGTTTCCAGGTGGCCAATGCCAGCTCCCGAAGCTTTGATTATTTTTATGGCCTTACACCGGGTGCCGTAGCCTCAAAAGCACCTATGGGTTTTACCCTTAACTGGAACGGAAGCTTTGCTAATAACCTGTTTAGTACCAAATGGAGCTACAGCAATTTTAACCTTGTAAAGGGTAAGTATATGAATACGGTGGTATTGGGCCAGCAATATAAAAACAAGGGCCTTACCCTGCAGTACGATCTTAAATACAGTAATGAGCAATTAGACAGAACAGGATTGGTTAGTAGTTACCTCGGCAACGACTTTGCTAACCGTCTCAATAACGTGGCTTACCTGGAGCATTGGCTGAGAGGAGAATATTTTTTTACACCCAAGTTTAGCGCTATTGCCATTGGTATGTACAGCGCCAGCTATTGGAATGGCAACCCCGATAACAGTGCCGGCAAAACCAATCATTTACGTAACTCCTGGACGATTACCTCATCACTGGAGTATCACCTGCATAGGCAACATAATATAAAAGCTTTTATCAGTTATGTAGGCAAGTTTAACCGGTATACCAGCTATGCCAAAAACGAGTTTGCTCTGTCTAACAACAGTATTAGTCAAATATATATTGGCTTTATGAGCCACCTGGTAGTATTTTAACAAATATGCCCAAGTGCCATCAGCATGAGTGCAAGGATATAACCAGTACAGTAATTGAATAGATAAACAAGCACCTGTAGCAAGCGGCAACTGATTAGTACTACTGGCATTGGCCATTTGTATTAAAGTAACAATGGGCAAGTGCTGCAACCAACCGTTCCCTTTATTAAAAGAGTACAAGCAATTATTTGCTTCCACAATGGAAGTAACAGAAATGCATATGCTTTTATTAAAGAGGCATCTTTTGTAAACCACTATTGTATGTTTCTTTTTATTAGAATTAAACAATTGTTTACAGCATTGCCCGCAGGTTTTTTAAAAGGTATCGTTAATTGGTAGTACATATTAACAGGCCTTATTAAACAAAGCTGCTAAACCTTTAATAAGTAAACCATGGCGGTAACCTGCAAGCCTAAAAGCGCAGGGGCTCTTTAACAAAAACAAAGACTGTTAAACCAATAAAAAATCTAAACATGAAAAAAGTACCAATTAAACACACATTAATTATGCTGCTGCTGGCAGCGGCCACGGGGGCCTATGCACAAGTAGATACCACCGCCGCCCCACCGGCCAAAAAGCAAAAAAAATTTACCATTATACCCATGCCCGTACTGGCTGCCAACCCCACTACTGGGCTAATTTATGGCGTAGCTCCTGGTATATCCTGGATAAATGGCAATCCTAAAACAACCAGTATATCCAATTTTTTGGTTACCCTGCTGTACTCTCAAAAAAAGCAATTGTTTTTGCAAATGAGGGGCAATATGTTTTTAGAGGGCGATAAATGGATACTTACCACCGATTTGCGGTATAACCTTAACAGCCAGCCCACCTATGGCCTTAGCACCAGCCCTAAGTTTGCCGACAATACCATTGTAGGCCGCACCGGTAGTAAAGATGGGCTGGATGATTTATTTCATGGCCCGTCAGAAGAAGAGATGATGGCCTTTGATCATTTCAGGTTGCATCAAACAGCTTTAAAACGGCATGGCTCATCCCGGTTTTTTTATGGCGCAGGCTACCACCTGGATATAATGACCAATATAGATGATAATGAGCTTGACCTATCTGCTAACCCAGCGGTAATTACACACCACTACCGTTATCAAAACATCAAAAACCTGCCTTATACCAAGTACACCCAATCGGGCATATCGTTAAATGCCTCGCTGGATAGCAGGGATAATATTGCCAACCCGTACACCGGCCGGCTGGCATCTATATCGCTGCGTATCAACCCATCCTTTTTGGGCAGTACCGCCAGCAATAGCCAGTTATGGACAGAATACCGGGATTATTTTTCCCTTAACAAAGCAAGGCCACGCAACCTGATAGCCATTTGGGCCTTTGGCTGGTTTGTAACCAGTGGCAAAGTGCCATACATGTTTTTACCAGCCACCGGCTGGGATATGTTTGGCCGCTCGGGCAGGCCATATACACAGGGCCGCTTTAGAGGCGAAGACCTTGTATACACCGAAGCAGAGTGGCGCTTTCCTTTGCAAAAAGAAAAAAACAAAATGGGTGGGGTAATATACCTCAACATGTCTACCGCCAGCAGCCGCACCCAAAACATAGGGCTGTTTAGTGCTGCTCAATTTGGCTATGGTGCTGGCTTTAGATATACCCTTAGCGAAAAAAACAGGGTAAACATTGGGGTAGATTATGGCCGTGGCCACAATGGCGCATCGGGTATCTTTCTTAACCTCAACGAATATTTTTAATACCGGTATTTAAATAAATCAAACCAATCAATTTAAACAGCATTTTATGAAAGTAATAGTAGTAACCGCAGCCATGCTTTTAAGTATGGGTATTGCCAACGGCCAAAAAAAGCCAGCCGCAGCCAATACATCAATAGGTGGCGTATCGGTAGAGCAAATAAAAAAGCTGGCGGCAGATGACGGCCCCCGCCTGGTAGAAATTTTTAAAGACCTGCATGCCAACCCCGAGCTGCCCTTTATGGAAACCCGTACGGCAGCCATTGTAGCCAAAGAGCTTACAGCCTACGGCTACAATGTACAAACAGGCATTGGCGGTACCGGTGTGGTGGGTATATTAAAAAATGGCGATGGCCCCGTGGTAATGTACCGGGCCGATATGGATTGTAACTCGGTAGAAGAAGCTACCGGCTTGCCCTATGCCAGTAAAAAGCGAATGAAAAACCCCGATGGGATAGATGTACCCGTAATGCATGCCTGCGGCCACGATGCCCACGTAACCTGGATGCTGGGGGTAGCCAAAAACATGATTCAATTAAAAGATAAATGGAAAGGCACCCTGGTAATGGTAAGCCAGCCGGCAGAAGAAATTGGCTTTGGTGCCGACTCGATGGCCTCCGAAATGTATAAAAAAGGAGTGCCAGTGCCTACCTGCCTGCTGGGTATGCACAGTGGCCCTGCACCCGTAGGCATGTACCTTAACAGGCCCGGCGACAGGATGGCCGGTGCCGACCAGCTGGATGTTACTTTTTACGGCGTGGGTGGCCACGGATCTACCCCGGAGCAAACCAAAGACCCCGTGGTAATGGCCGCCAACGCCATTATACAATACCAAACCATTGTTAGCCGTAATTTAAACCCCCAACGCCCCGCCGTGGTTACCGTGGGCGCTGTAGAAGCTGGTATAGACAATAATGTAATACCTGCATCGGCTACCCTAAAACTTAACCTGCGCTGGTACAGCCTGGCCGATAGAAAACTATTGCTCGACCGTATCCTTAGCATTAACGAGGGTATTGCACTGGGTAATAATATGCCCAAAGAGCTATACCCCACCGTTAAATACAAACAATCGCTGGGGCCTGTAAAAAATGATGAGGCACTTACCGCTAAAATTAATACGGCGCTTGAAAAAATTACCGGCCCCGGCCGCAACCTCGATTTGCCACCCGTAATGGGCTCCGAGGATGTGCAGCAGCTGGTAAGAGATTACCCCAATGTGCCCTACAACTATTTTATTATTGGTATTGCCAACCACCAGGTGTTTGAAAAAGCAGCCAAAGAGGGCAAACAATTTCCTTTTTCTAACCACAACCCCGATTACGAAGTAGACCTTACCTCCATACCCTGGGGCACCTCAATGGGGTTAGCCGCAGTGCTGGAAGCATTTAAAAAATAATGGGCCGATAGTTTTGTGAGTGAAATAAAGTAAGCTGCCGAAAGGTGGCTTGCTTTTTTTTATGCAGTGCCCGTCCGTATATGCTTAGTGCCATTGATAATATGAATGCTTAAAAAAATATACAAAACTCGAAATTGCAGCTGTTTAGCGGCCCCATAAGGGCCGGCGCTTAATAGTATGCTGCAGCATCATTTTAAACAATAGCCTATGCGATAGAATGATTGAATGTTACAATACCAATTAGCGTTAATTTTACAAGCATCACACACCATCAATCCACTAACTGTATAACATGCAGCAAATTTTTGCACATATAACATGGCTGTGTACATTTATCCTTACAGCGGCTTCGCCCCTTTTGCTAAAAGCCCAAAACAATACAAAAGCCATTTACTTTGTAAATGCCAATACTAAAGTGCCGGTGCAGGATGCATTTATACAAGCAGCGGATGCTACCTTTAATACCACTACAGATGATGATGGCTTTATGGATGTTAAAAAAATACCGACAGCCGTAAAAACAATAATAGTTACCTGCATCGGCTACCAGCCTGATACGGTTGATTTAACAACAATGCTGTTTTTAAACAACAGGGCTATTATAAACCTCACCCCCAAAGTGCCCGGCCTGCAGGAAATAAAAATACTGGCAGCATCTAACAAAGGCATATTTAAAACCATCAGCGATTTGGATATTCGCCTGCGGCCCATCAACAACTCACAAGAAGTGTTGCGGATGGTGCCTGGCTTGTTTATTGGCCAGCATGCCGGCGGTGGCAAGGCAGAGCAAATTTTTTTAAGAGGGTTTGATATTGACCATGGCACCGATATTAATATATCCGTAGACGGAATGCCTGTAAACATGGTAAGCCACGCTCACGGACAGGGGTATGCCGATTTGCACTTTGTAATTCCAGAACTGATAGACAAGGTAAATTTTAATAAAGGCCCTTATTATGCAGATAAAGGCAATTTTACCACCGCTGGTTTTGTACAGTTTAAAACAAAAGATTACCTGGAAAATAATTTTGTAAAAATGGAGGGCGGGCAGTTTAGCTCCCTTAGGGCCATTACAGGTATTAATTTAATAAAGCCACAAGCCAACAGGCGAAACCAAAGCTTGTATTTTGCCGGTGAGGCATCTTACACAAAGGGTTATTTTGAAAGTGCACAAAACTTTAATCGCTTTAATGGCCTGCTAAAATACCATCAAAGCATAAATAACCAACATACACTTACAGCCATGCTTACGGGCTTTGCCAGCAGGTGGAATGCATCCGGGCAAATACCCAACAGGGCCGTTAGCAGTGGCCTCGTGGGTTTTTATGGCGCTATTGATGATACCGAAGGCGGCCAAACGGCCCGGCACAATGCCAGCATAGCCCTGCAAAGCAGGCTAAGCAATGGCGGTATGCTGCAGCAGCAGCTGTATTACAGCCGCTACCAATTTAAGCTGTACTCAAACTTTACTTTTTATAAAGAAGACCCCATCAACGGCGACCAGATTAGGCAAAAAGAAGACAGGCATATTGTTGGCTACAATGGCGAGTATGTAAAAGAGTTTTTAATAGGTGCTGTTAAAACAACCAGCAAGGCCGGTGTACAGGTACGATACGATGCGGTGCAAAATATAGAGTTGACAAGAACAAAAAACCGCAGCATTAATACCACATCCATTATGCTGGGTGATATTAACGAAATGAATGCCGGTGCTTATTTTTCGCAGCAGTTTTCGTTTACCAGTAAACTAGATATTACCGGTGCCGTACGGGCCGATTATTTTACCAACCGCTACCACAATCAATTAACGGCACAAGTGCAAAGCACCCAATCGGCCATTATAAGCCCCAAACTTACTGTTAACTACAAGGTGAATGATAAGCTGCAATTGTATTGGTACAATGGCAGGGGTTTTCATAGCAACGATACCCGGGTGGCAGTACCACAAAATGGCAAAAAAGTGTTGCCCCCGGCCTACGGTACCGATTTGGGTGCTATGCTTAAAGCAGGCAACAAATTGGTGCTGCATGCTGCCCTTTGGTACTTGTGGCTAAGCCAGGAGTTTGTGTATGTAGGTGATGAGGGTGTGGTAGAAGCAGGCGGGCAAACCCGCCGGTT
Organism: Bacteroidota bacterium; assembly: GCA_039796475.1. Classification (GTDB taxonomy): domain Bacteria; phylum Bacteroidota; class Bacteroidia; order Chitinophagales; family Chitinophagaceae; genus Ferruginibacter. Next base: position 11,312 of record JBDKJT010000135.1, read on the forward strand.
TGGCTTCGATGTTTCGGCAAGGTACGAGCTGGCAAAAAGCCTATTTGCAGATATAGATATCAGCCTTGCCAACCCCAGGGCATTGGGCGTGGCCAGTGCCCAAAGTTATTTGCCCTTGGCGCCACGCTTTACAAGTGTGGGCGGCCTTACTTACAAAAAACAATTGGGATGGAATGGCAGCCTGCGCTACCGCTTTATGAGCAACCGCCCCGCCAATGAAGATTACTCGGTAACCGCAAAAGGATATACGGTGCTGGATGCTGCCCTTAACTATACCCACAAAAAATGGGAGGCTGGCTTAGCTGTACAAAACCTGCTAAACAGCCAATGGAAAGAAACACAGTTTGATACCGAAAGCCGGCTAAAGGATGAAGCAGCACCCATTTCAGAAATACATTTTACACCGGGTACGCCGTTTTTTGCAAGGCTAAGCGTTACTGTATTTTTTTAATGATGCAGTACCGCATTTTTTTTAAGCACATTAATGTTAAAATAAATAGTATGATGATAAAATGGCTTGTATTGGTTGCAACAAGGTTTACCATCCTGCCAACCATTGCCATAAGTACAAAAATTAACGGCCTGTGCAGCTCAGCCAAAAAGCCCGGCAGCAGCATTTGCCATGCCTGCAATAATTTGCAGGGCGGGTAAAAAAAATGATAAACAACTGCTAACAAAAAACAAATACATCCAGTAAAATAATCGCATGAAAAAATCTAAGCCGTTATCATTTCCTTTAATCATTATCGCCATCATTTTAGGCAGCACCATTTATAAACAATTTAATTTTGAAACGCTTCGGTTTGTTAAGCCGGCAATGGCAATCGTTTACATCATTGGTTTTGCCATTGCTGTTTATTTACTGTTTAGCAACCGTAATGGCCAGCCTAAAGACAAAGCATAACTGTAGTAAATACGATGTTGTATAAATAATTGCGCCCATGCTAATTGGTTGGCTGCTTATTACATTCGCCCTTTTTTTCGTAAATTCGTAATGTGCAGAAACAATAAAATATAGGGTTAGATTTTACTATTGATAAGCTTACTAATTCTATTCAGAATGTTGTGACAGGAGACAGTTTTGCAACTTGCATTTCGCTCGTTACTACAGGTGATTTAAATAACTTAATCAACAAAAATAAATGGCAGTTTGATTGGAAGTTTGAATTTAAACAACCACAGCGTGACGTTTATAAGTTGACAATTGTAAATAACCAATCTGTTATTTAAGGTTTGATTAGTGTAGAAGTTAAATCAGACCATGTGTATATGCATCTTGTAGAAAGTGCAGCTTTCAATAAAGGGAAAACAAAAGTTTACGCAGGAGTACCCGGCAACTTAGTTGCTTTTGCATGTAAGCTATCATTTCAACGAGGGCATTAGGGTAATGTGGCATTCTTTTCAAAATCGAAACTTGTACAACATTACGTTGACAGTTTAGGAGCTATGCATGTTGGTGGAAGAATTATGATAATAGATACAATTGCTTCACTAAAACTCATAAATAAATATTTCCCGGATGAAAAATAAACTCAAACCATTAGAGGTGGATTTTATTGGCGGACAACAACAACCGATTACCAAAGAGGAAGAGCTTGCTATTACCAATTTCATTCGTAAACAACAAACAAAAAAGCAGTTACAAGTAATCCGCAA
>JBDKJT010000136.1:0-23273 GCA_039796475.1 Bacteroidota bacterium
ATAAACAGCACAAAGGCGGTTACTATTTTTTCGGCGCCGGAAAGTTTTATCATAAAAATGTTTTTATCAACTGAAAAAATTTAGGCATAAAAATGATACTGCCTGTTATCACACTAGCTACAACAGACAGCAGCACAGCTCCGGCGGCTACGTCTTTAATAATTTTTATGGTAGGATGCCATGCCATACTATATATATTACACAGCTGCTCAATTGCTGTATTCAGCAACTCCAGCGATAGCACAGCACCACAACACCCAATTACAAACAACCATTGTACGGCACTAATATTACACAACAGGCCCAACAATACTACCAGTACCGTAGCCAGCAAATGTACCCGGCAGTTTTTTTGTGATTGAATACAATAGCGTATACCATTGGCTGCATTTGCAAAACTGCTGGCGGTTGTGCTAGCCGTTTTTTCTAAGCTGCTGCCTTGAGGCAGTGGCTTGTATTTTTGGTATACAAAGCCATCGTTTATTTGCTTTTTAAACATCGGTACTTAATTGATTGATCTGTTGTCTTAAATCGCTAACAGGTATGGCCAGTAAGGTATACCATTGCCAATGCCTTAGCGATGGCGCCTGCCTCCCCCGCCGCACTGCTTTTTTAAAATCGGTCCAGTGCTCGGGCATGGTAACAAAACCATATACTACTGTGGCCAACACCGGAAAAGAAACATGCCTGTTGCCCAGCATAAAACACTGCAGGCATACTTCACCTTCGTCTGTTGTATCGTACTCCAGCAAAATGTGTTTAATATCATGCCGGGCATAATAGGGCAACAACTGTAATTTTTTTTGATATAAAAAACTTCCCAGGGTATACCCTAGTGATGCCGGGGTCATTTGCATTAATTGCGGCAGGCTGTACGGAAATTTCTCTTCATTTCTTACCAATTTTAGCAAAGGCAAGGCCATATGGTGGGTAAGAAAAACCAATATTGCCGACCGCAGTTTTACGAGTAGCTGATACATGTGCAGGTGTTAAAAAATTAATCAAGCGTTGGTTGTCGGCGTACTTTCTGCTGCCCAGTTTATTTTACGGCTGAAGTACATAATAATGGCCAGCAAAACAAACAAGCCAATACTGCCAGCTAGCAAAGCATTATCCTGCAATTGAATGATAACGTAAATAAATAAATACAGAAGTGAAAGGATTGTGGTAAAAAGCAATACTACCCGCCAATTTTTAAAAATACTTTTGGTGTACCAGCCAATTAGCAATACGGTGGCAACAGCTGCACTTATATAAGCTGTGGCAAATGATGCATACTCAGAAAGTGAAAGCAACAATGTATAAAAAATTACCAATGCAAAGCCAATTAAGATATATTGTAGTGGATGTACGTTGCGTCTATAATAAATCTCTAAAAAGAAGTACACAAAAAATGTAAGTGCAATTATAAGCACTGCATACTTTACACTACGCAATGTTTGGCCATACACATCTACCGGCTGCAGCAGGTTTAAGCCAAACGCACTTTCGGCAATATCATAATTTGATGAGGATGTAAAATAAGATGGGAAACTACGGTTATAATGAAGCACTTTCCAATTGGCTGTAAAACCCTGTTGGTTTACAATGCTGGTATCTGGCAGGTACTTGCCGTCAAAAGCAGGGCTAGGCCAGCTGCTCTCAAAACTCACCCGGGTTGTATTACCAAATGGTGTTACATACAGCCGTTCGCTACCTTTTAGTGATAACTTAATTTTAAACTGGTTTTGCCCATTGGTTAAAGTACTTGCATCTATAGTAACAGCGGTACTAATGCCTTCTTTCAGCCAATCGCTGTAAGGCAGGCCGGTTTCAAAATTACTGCTGCTGTCGTTCCAGCTAAGAGACAGATTTTCGCCAATACCTTTAAAATCGCTGATACCCATTGCAACCACCGCTTCATTAAAATGAAGTGAAGCAATTGGCACAGGTAATTTTTGCGGATGAGACAAATAAAATTTACCAGTGATTAAAAGGTCTGAATGATATACCGGCACATTAAAAATACTCCGGTGTTTTACCTGTGGTAAAATTTTACCCTTGATATCCATTGTGTCGGGCAAAATATACAGGTACTTTTTAACGGCTGTTTGTGTGGTAGCACCTGCCTGTACAGCATTTTCGTAATATGGCACCATTAAAAAAGGCCCGGTAACCGTTTGTGCCGACGCCCATTTGCTGCCCACCTCCTGCACTACCTCTTGCCGGCGTTTTTCACGGTCCGTAACCAGGAACATGATAAAAAAAGTAGGTATTAATAATACCAGTGTTAAAAAGCCGATAAAAACAGCTTTAATAAGCAGCTTATTGCGCTGCCAAAATGTAAGCGGTGTTGTTTGCATATTTTATTTTTTAAAAGCACTTTGTTTTTCAAAGTATATTGACAAAAAAAATTACCTGGTGTTGCTAATCATTTGTTCGAGGGCATTAATATGTGCTTTAAATGCCTTTTCCCCTGCTTTGGTTACAGAATAGGTGGTATTGGTTTTTCGGCCAACAAATCCCTTTTGCACTTTTAGCATGCCGCTCTCTTCCAATGCTTTCAGGTGGCTGGCAAGGTTACCATCTGTAATATTCAGTAATTCCTTTAAATCGTTGTAGCTAACCTGTTCGTTAACCATCAGGGCACTCATTATCCCCAGCCGAACCCTGCTGTCAAACAATTTATTTAGATGCTCAATGGGATTAATCATTACTTGCCGCCTTTATTAAAAATTACATTAGTTCCGCTCGTATTTCCACCACATATATACCCCGTAGATGATGTGCAATACACCAAAGCCTGCTGCCCAAAAGCATAGGCCATAACCATTAAAACGCAAGGCTATCAAGCCCAGCAGCAACTGGCAATAGCCCAGGTACCTGATTTCGTTAAGGGTATACTTACTGGCATTTACCAGTGCTAAACCATAAAAAATTAAACAACCCGGTGCCACCAGGCCAAAGGTACCATGCTGCAGCAGGTGCAGCAAAAAGATACCGCCGGTTAATAATGGAATGCTAACGTTTATCAACAGCCGCCTGGCAGTATTACCCCATAAAGGCACGCCTTGCTTTTTACTTTTTAGCCAGGTGAAAAAGAAGGCACTGATAAGTGCCGCCCCAAATGTGGCAGCCGCTATCCAAAACAACCAGGTATTAAAAATCAGGCTGTATCCGTAACTGCCAGCAGTTGTTGTAGCTATATCAGCATCAATCAAATTAGCTTTACGGCCATTCACATAGTCTGCTGCCCACCAGGCGCCTGCCAGCGCACATATACCAGCGGCAATACCACTTAAGCCACTGAGGCTGATAAACCGGCTGCTGCGTTCCATCATTTGCTTGATATGCTGCAGGTCGGCTAAAGATTGTTTTTGCTCATTCATAAAAGCACTTTGAATTACAAAGTAAAATAAAAAAAACTTACACCTCCAAAAAAATCTTTAAAATGTTGGGCAGTTGATGTTGCCTTATGAATATAATTGCTTTAATACAGCCTTTATAATATCGCAGGCCTTTATAATTTGGCTGGGCGTAATTACTAAAGGTGGTACAATACGCAAGCATTGCGGAGCAAACAAAAACCAATCGGTAAATACTCCTTGCTCAATTACCGCATCAATTACTGTTTTGTTGGTTTCAAAACTATCAAACTCTACCGCCAGCATTAATCCGCAACCGTGTACAGCTTTAATAGCCGGGTGCTGTAAATGGCTTAAAAAAAGCTGTTGCTTTTGTGCTACCGTTGCCAGCAGGTTATCGTTAATTAACACATTAAATGCGGCCAGGCCGGCTGCACAGCTTACCGGGTGGCCGCCAAAAGTATTAATATGGCCCAGCACAGGATGATGTGTAAGACTATCCATTATTTTTTTATCTGACACAAATGCGCCCAAGGGCATGCCTCCTCCCAGTGCTTTGCCCAATAATAATATATCGGGTACTACATCAAATTGCTCAAAGGCAAACAAGCTTCCGTTGCGGCCAAAGCCACATTGTATTTCGTCCAGCACCAATAAAGTGCCAGTATCATTACAGCGTTTACGCAATGCGGCCAGCCAACCATTTTGCGGTACCAATACGCCTGCTTCGGCCTGTACTGTTTCGGCAATTACGCAAGCCGTTTGGGTGGTAATCTGTTGTAGATCGGCAAACGAATTGTAATTGAGCTGCAAAATGCCCGGCAGTAATGGACGGAAAGCATTGCGCCAGTATTCGCTGCCCATTATACTTAATGCACCCTGCGTACTGCCATGATAGCTATTTTTAAATGAAATGATTTGTGTACGGCCGGTATATCGCTTGGCCAGTTTCATGGCACCTTCGGTAGCCTCGCTGCCGCTTGCTGTAAAAAAAACGGCATTGAGGGTTGGAGGTAAATGTGCTGTAAGTGTTTGTGCGTAGGCTACCTGCGGTGTTTGTACCAGCTCGCCATACACCATAATATGCATGTATTGCCCGGCTTGCTGCTGCACCGCCTGCACCACACTGGGGTGGCAATGCCCAATATTGCAAACACTGATGCCTCCAATAAGATCGATATATTCTTTACCATGTACATCGGTAAGTGTGCTACCACTGGCTTTTACAATTTCAAGCGATAGTGGTGCTGCTGAGGTTTGCCCCACATGTTGTAAAAATAACTGGCGTTGATTCATGCTTGCAAATTTCGGTGGGAATGATGGATATTTGAACAATATTAAAACAGGCGGGGCAGCAGATAAGCATTTATTGATAAATATTGCTTGCTGCCATTGTTACTGCAGTACAAGTGTGCGACGCCACTAAAGCTGCTCCAATATTTGCCGCCCGGTACCACAATTTTAACCGGCTTGCCCGCAAGCCATAAAAAATAAGGAATGGCATACATTTTTCCGGTAAAAGGGATATTTCCGCAAATGGGCGAGGATTGTTTTATAGCACCCAATGCCACCATTGCAGGCGATGTAGTTATGGGCAACCACTGCAGTGTTTGGTTTAATGCGGTGATAAGGGGCGACGTAAATAGTATACGGATGGGTAATAAAGTAAATGTGCAGGATGGAGCCGTTATACACTGCACTTACCAAAAAACAACTACCAGCATTGGAAATAATGTAAGCATTGGGCACAATGCAATTGTACATGGATGCGTTATAGATGATAATGTGCTGGTAGGCATGGGTGCCATTATTATGGATAATGCCCGTGTAGGCAGTAATTGTATTATTGCGGCTGGGGCCGTGGTGCTGGAAAATACCGTGATAGAACCCGGGTGTATTTATGCCGGCGTACCAGCCAAAAAGGTAAAAAATATTAGCCAGGAATTGATTAGTGGTGAGATAAACAGGATAGCCGACAATTACCTGATGTATAGTAAATGGTTTACACCAAATGAGCAAAAATAAGGGTGGCTGCAGCGATGACAGGCCCTATTATTTAACTATATTTAAACTATGAAAAAGCTATTGGCTGCTGTACTTTGTGTTTATTTGCTGGGTGCCTGCGCTATTTTTAAAAAGAGTGAAAAGAAGGGATGTCCTACAAATGGCAGAAATATTGGTGCAGAGCAATTGGTGTCTGACGACCCGAAGGCAATGAAGGCCAGCAACAAGGCCAAATATAAAGGTGGCAGAAAAAGCTACTAATTGGTGAAGAGAGAGGGCGTATGTATTAATCCGTAAATCACTAAACCCTATATCATGTGTTACCATTTAAAAACCCCGTATGGCAATACCGAAGCTGTTATTGACGACAACTGCGGCATCTCCAAATTTTACGACATTGCCAACACCTTAGCCGCCGAGCTAAAAGTGCATTTTTCTCGCCAGGTGGATGATGCAGAAAGTTTAGACTGGGAGTTTAAGTACAAAAACCAGTTACTAACCCTGCATTACAGCATCTTTAATGGTGTATCCATTTTTCCGCAACACACAAAAAATGTATCTCAGGAAAACAATGCTGTGCTGGAGATTGCTCATTTTTTAGAAAAAAGAGCTTACTAACCGTTACTGCCTAATAAGGCTGTTCTTCCATTTTGTCGAGAATGTTACAATAACTGATGTAACGTTCGGGGTGAATATTGCCCTGCTGTACCGCTTTTTTTACGGCACAACCCGGCTCGTTGATATGGATGCAGTTGTTAAACTGGCAATCGTTGATAAGCTGCCGCATCTCTGGAAAATAATGACTGAGCTCTTGTTTTGAAATAGCTACCAATCCCAACTCCCGTATGCCCGGGGTATCAATAATAGCGCCGCTATTATTGCTGCCGCTAGCAGGCAGGTTGTACATTTCTGCAAAGGTGGTGGTATGCAGCCCCTTGCCGCTCCACCCACTTACATCCTGTGTTTTTAAAGCCAACTCGGGAAAAATAGAATTAATAAATGAAGATTTGCCCACACCAGAATGACCGCTGAGCAAGGTTATTTTGTTTTTTAATATGGCTTTTACCTCCTCTACCCCTTCTCCACTGCTGATACTCATTTTTAATACCTTGTAACCGATGGCTTCGTAAATAGCTTTGGTTTCTTTGTATTTCTCTTCTTCTTTATTGCGGTATAAATCTGCTTTGTTAAATACAATGATTGCCGGTACATGGTAAGCTTCGGCGGTTATTAAAAAACGGTCGATAAACCCGAGTGATGTTTTTGGATCTTTTAGCGTAGCAAAAAGCAAGCTCTGGTCTAAATTGGCGGCAATAATGTGATGCTGGCTTTTATTGTGTGGCGATGTACGGGTGATATAATTTTTTCGTGGCTCGATAGCCGTGATAGTAAGCGTTGCTTCCAGCTCATTTTCCATCTCCGCCGTTACTATATCGCCAACCGCAATAGGATTGGTGGAGGTAATACCATCCATTTTTAGTTTGCCCTTGATACGGGCATTAAAAACCTGGCCAGCACTATTTTGTACAATATACCAGCTTCCGGTGCTTTTATATACAGTAACCTTCATCTGCTGCAAGATAGGCAAACCGGGGCAGTAGTAAAGCAAAGCAACCTCAGGGAAACTTTTTAAAAACTGTAAAACGCAATATCATCTCTAGTAACAACAGCAACATTGCGACAGCTGCAAATGGCAAAAATCTTTCGGTATACCGGGTAAGGGTAGATATTTCTACTTTTGATTTTTCAAGCACATCAATTTCTTTGTAAATATTTTCGAGGCCGGTATTGTCTTTAGCTCTAAAGTATTTGCCGCCTGTTTCGGATGCGATTGCCTGTAGTAATTTTTCATCAATGGTTACTTTTTGCTGCTGCATCACCACCCCTAACTCCGTCTTCATCGGAAAAGGGGCATAACCCTCGGTACCCACACCAATGGTGTATACTTTAATATTAAAAGCCTTTGCAATTTCTTTGGCATTATCGGGCCCTATCAGTCCACCGTTATTTTCTCCATCGGTAAGCAGGATGATGAGCTTGGTTTTTGCCTTACTGGTTCTTAACCTGTCTACACTGGTAGAGAGGCCATCGCCAATGGCAGTGCCATCTTCCAGCAAACCGTTACGGATAGCTTCTACAGCGCTATGCAGCACCGCCTTATCGGTGGTAAGGGGGCATTGGGTAAAGCTTTCGCCTGAAAAAATTACGATTCCTATCCTATCTGTAAGCCGCCGGTCGATAAAATCGCTGGCTACTTTTTTAGCAGCTTCCATCCGGTTGGGTGTAAAATCCTGTGCTGTCATACTACCACTAACGTCTATGCATAGTACAATATCCACCCCTTCACCCTCGGCCTGTTGTTGATCAGTACGATTTTGCGGCCTTGCCAAAGCGGTTATGATTAATGCAACAGCCAATAGCCTTAATAAAAAAAGCAGGTGACGCATTACGGTTTTAAAAGAACGGAAAGTAGCAAACCCTTTTACGGAGGATACTTTTAAGCCAGCCTGCCTGGCAGGATAGCGGGCGATATACCACCATATCATTACAGGCAACAGCAGCAGCAGCCAAAAAAAATATGGCATACCAAACTGAAGGCTATGGAGGTACTCAAAAATCAATGAGAATTATTTACGGGTGAATCGGATATTTTTTCTACAGCCATCATTACCTCTTGTATGTATTGCAGGCTTAGTTCACTTTCTGCAGGCGGGGGCAGGTATCGGGCAAACTTTACAGCATCGCCGCAACGCAAGCTGGCTGCAACTTTTACCAATGTTGGCCTGTTTATCTTTTTATCATCCAGCAGTACCAGCAAATCGCTGGTGGTTTTGTGAAAATAAAACTGGTTATCCTTTCTGCTCAGGTAACGCTTTAATATTGATGATAAACTAGTGTGGTATGATTTTATAAAAGTTGCATCTGATAAATCAGTGTGCTTTAGTTGTTGCAAGGCGGCCATGGCCTCCTCCACGGGGGATAAAGTAGCTTGTAAAATACCCTGCGGTTTGCTTTTCTTTTTGATAAGCCACCATACCAACAACAGCAAGATTATAGCACCAATTGCCGCTAATACCCAATACCAATAGTTGGTATTAACTACTGCCTCTTTTACTGGTTTGATGTCTCTTATTTGAGTGCTGGTATCGGAAACGGAAAATGCTACCGTAATGGTAAATGAATCAGTATAAAAACTGGTACCGGCATTTTTACCCTTGGGCGAAACATTTATTTTAGCTGCAGGCAAATGCCATTTACCAGAGTCGAAACTTGTTAATACAAATTGCTGTTTTATACTGCTGAGTGTGCCTTGTGTAAAAACCGAATCGGCAGGCAGTTGTTTAATTACCTCAAAATGCTCCATTGAATCGGGTAATAAAGCCGGGCTGATATCATACCCGTTGCTTAAAATCGTTTCTACCAACAAAGTAAATTGTTCGCCAATAAGCACTTGGTTTTTATCCGTTACTGCCCTTACTACCGGTAGCTGAGCTTTTGCCGGCAGCTGCAAGGCCATGGCCAACATACAAAAGAACAACTGGTATATAAATGAAATTTTCTTCACTTCTACTTGGGTGTAACAAAGGTTAACTACGCTTAATAAAAAACTGCTGCAGCACTTTTACATAATCTTCATCTGTACGAATGTGCAGTAAATCTGCCCCTGCTTTTTTAAAATAATTTTTACTGCTTTCGCTATTTTCTAAAAAGCGCCGGTTATATTGATATTGCAGCATTTTGTTGCTGCTGTCTATTAAAGCAGGTTGGCCTGTTTCCAGGTCTTGTACCTGCAGCAAGCCTGCAGCCGGCAATTGCATATCCATCTTATCGTAAATACGCAGGCCAATTACATCATGCTTGCCTGCAATTACTTTTAAATCGTTTTGGTACTGTACATCCGTAAAATCGCTTAATAAAAAAGCAATACTTTTTTGGTGAGATGCTTTGTTAAAAAAACGGATGGCTTCTTCCATATTTGTTTGCCTGCCCAAGGGTTGGGCAGTAAGCAACTCTCTTACAATATACAAAGCATGCTGCCGGCCTTTTTTGGGTGCAATATATTTTTCAATTTTATCACTAAAAAAAATCACCCCTACTTTATCGTTGTTGCTGATAGCGCTAAATGTAAGCACCGCACCAATTTCGGTAATCAAATCTTTTTTGCGATTTTGTACCGTGCCAAACAAATTACTGTTGCTGATATCTACCAGCAAAAAAACGGTGAGGTCTCTTTCTTCTTCAAAAACTTTTGTAAAAGGATGGCTAAAGCGGGCACTTACATTCCAATCAATAAACCTTACATCATCCCCCGGATAATACTCTCTCACCTCTCTAAAACTCATACCCTTACCCTTAAAAGCAGCATGGTACTCGCCGGTAAATAAATGCGTAGTAATCTTTTTGCTTTTTATTTCAAGCTCTCTAACCTTTGCTAATATTTGTTCTGTAGTAAGCATTGTTATGGCACATTTACCACTCTTAATATTTCATTAATCACTTGCTCTGCGGTGATGTTTTCGGCTTCTGCCTCGTAGGTTAACCCAATACGATGCCGCAATACATCTTTACAAATACTTCTTACATCTTCGGGTATTACATATCCACGCCTGTTTAAAAAAGCAGTGGCTTTGGCAGCAAGGGCTAAGTTAATGCTGGCACGTGGCGATCCGCCAAAACCAATTACAGGCTTTAGTTTGCCAAGGTTATATTTATCCGGAAACCGGGTGGCAAACACAATATCTAAAATATAATTTTCTACTTTTTCATCTACATATACATGGCGTACCAACTCTTTAGCCCTGATTATTTCACTGGCTGATGCTACTGGCGAAATAGTGGGCTGCGCCAGTGTTAGTGTATTTTGCCGGATAATCAATTGCTCTTCTGCTTTAGTTGGGTAATCTACTATCACTTTTAGCATAAAGCGGTCTACCTGTGCTTCGGGCAAGGGATAAGTACCCTCCTGTTCAATCGGGTTTTGGGTGGCCAATACCAAAAAAGGTTCTTCTAATTTGTAAGTAGTATCACCAATGGTTACATGCCGCTCCTGCATTGCTTCCAGCAAAGCGCTTTGTACTTTAGCGGGTGCCCGGTTTATTTCGTCTGCTAAAATAAAGTTTGAAAAGATGGGGCCCTTTCTAACAAAAAATTCATTTTTTGCCTGGTTGTAAATCATCGTACCAATTACATCGGCAGGTAATAAGTCGGGCGTAAATTGTATGCGGCTGTATTGGGCATGTACACATTTAGCCAGCGATTTGATGGCCAGCGTTTTTGCCAGGCCCGGCACACCTTCCAGCAGCACATGCCCATTGCTGAGTAAGCCTACCAGCAAGCGCTCTATCATTACCTGCTGGCCTACAATGGTTTTGGCCAGCTCATCATTAATACGGGTGGTAAAGCCTGCTGCATCTTGAATTTTTTCGTTTAGCAAGCGGATGTCTTCTGCAGTTTGCATCATATTTTTCGGCACCGCCACAGCGGAATTTAATTAGTAAATAAGCAGTGTACCTGCGTACACAAAATACACCCAAAGCTTTTACAAAAGCTTTACCAAGTTTACAAAAGGGAGAAAAAAAATGTTAAATGGCCAGTAAAAAAGTGGTTAGAAATCTCAATAACTGCCAATTGCAATCATATTAACTCAAATACTTGCCCACAATAGGCATTCGCCTGCCAACGCCAAAAGCTTTGGCAGATACCCGGATAATGGGGCAAAACTGGTTGCGTTTGTACTCGTTGATATTTACCATGCGTAATACCCGGTCAACCAAAGCCGCATCAAAGCCTTGTGCTTTTATTTCTTTAGGGCCTTGCCTGCGCTCTATGTATTGGTAAAGAATACTGTCCAACACTGCATACTCAGGCAATGAGTCAGCATCTTTTTGGCCGGGCCTTAGCTCTGCTGATGGTGCTTTATCTATAATGTTTGCCGGTATAATTTCTTGCTGCCGGTTGATATACCTGGCCAACGCATATACCTGCTGCTTATAGCAATCGCCCAATACACCCAGCCCGCCCGCCATATCGCCGTATAAAGTACCATAGCCGGTAGCCAGCTCGCTTTTATTGGAGGTATTCAACAAAATATATCCAAACTTATTAGCTATAGCCATCAACAAATTGCCCCTTGTACGGCTCTGGATATTTTCTTCGGCTATACTAAAGGGTAAGTTGTTAAAAATTGGATTTAATTCATTTAAAAAGCAATCGTAAATATTTTTAATGGGGATAATATCCCAGGGGTTACCCAGGTTTTTACTTAATTGTTCGGCATCGCTTACGCTGTGCCCCGTGCTGAATTGCGATGGCATAAGGATGGCCCGTACATTTGGTGCACCCAATGCAGTGCAGGCAAGCGCAATGGTAACAGCACTGTCTATACCACCGCTGCTGCCAATGATGGCTTTTGTAAAACCCATCTTTACAAAATAATCTCTAATACCGGTAACAATGGCATCATGTACCTGGTTGATGTTAAGGTTTTCGTCTAGTACTGCCGGGTTTAATTCTTTATCGGGTACCCGGTTGGCAGGCTCTATTACAGGGCCAATGATACCGCCATTGGATGTTACCGTAAATCCCTGCAGGGCAGTTTCAAAAGTGGGCAACTGGCCACAAAGGTTACCCATTGCATCAAATACCAACGAAGCACCATCAAACACAATTTCTGTTTGGCTGCCCGTTGCATTACAGTAAAACATAGGCAGCTTGTACTTAAGCACATTGGCCTTTACGGTTGCTTTGCGATCTTCATCATGCGTATAATCAAATGGTGAGGCAGAAATATTAATCATCAGTTGTGGCTGCTGCTCCATTAATTTATCCATGGGGCAAATACGGTACAGCGGGTTGTCGCCGAGGTTCCAGATATCTTCGCAAATGGTAAGGGCAATGCGTTTGCCTTTATATTCAATTACATTCCACTCATAAGCTGGTTCAAAATAACGGTACTCATCAAATACATCGTAGGTAGGCAGGCAGGTTTTGTGAGCAATGGCTTTTATTTGTTTATCGGCCAGAAAAAAAGCGGCGTTAAACAGGTCTTTTCCCTCTTTATTTGGGTTACGCTCTGGTGCACCTACAATTACGGCTATGCCATCTGCATGGGCTGCAATTGTATTTACTGCTTGCTGGCATTTTAGAATAAAATCATCAAACTCCAAAAAATCACGGGGAGGGTAACCGCATATACACAATTCGCTAAATACCACAATATCGCCTCCTTGTATTTTTGCCTGCTGTACCGCCTCAATAATTTGGGCTGTATTGCTTTCAAAATTGCCGATATGATAATTCTGCTGAGCTAAAAATATTTTCATAATTAAAATCCGCTGCCGGCGTTAAGTACATTTTATATTTGCAAACCTTCTGTAAAGGTTAAAATTAAACAAGCATTTTTTAAGATGAAAAATTTTATTGTTGCCTGTACTATTGCTTTGGCCATGGTATCGTGTACTAACAACAGCCATACGCCGGATGTATCGGGCATACCGGTTAAAATAAGTACTTACCGGTTTGAGCAAAAACTATTTGACACTACGGCGCCTACTTTAAATAGTTACTTGCTGCAATTGCAAAGCAACCATCCTGCTTTTACTGCCATTTTTTTAAACGACATTTTAAATGCCGACCCCAATTGGCCGGCTGACACTACGGCCAGCTATGTTAATTTGTTTGTACGTACTTACCGGCCCGTATTTAACGATGCACAAAAAATATTTAGCAACTTTACCCCCTACGAAAAAGAGATGGCCAAAGCCATCCGTTATGTAAAGCATTATTTTCCGGCATACCACGTACCAGAAAAAATTATTACCTATATAGGCCCGGCAGATGGCTATGGCGATGCCATAACCAAGGAGGCGTTTTTAATAGGCCTGCAATATCACCTGGGTAAAGATAACCAGTTGTATAAAACTGATATTGTAAGACAGGTTTACCCGGAGTACATCAGCAACCGTTTTGAAGCTTCAACGATTGTGGTAAACAGCATGAAAAATATTGTAACTGATATTTACCCCGAAAAAGAAAACGACAAACCGCTGGTGCAGCAAATGATTGAAAAAGGTAAACGCTTGTATATTTTAAGCGCCCTATTACCCGAAAAAGATGAGCACTTGCTGATTGGCTATACAGATGCACAATTAAAAGATTGCTATAAACACGAAGCGGCTATTTGGGACCTGTTTGTTAAAAACAATTACTTGCAATCAATTGATAAAAATATCTTTAGAAATTTTATTGAAGAGGGCCCCAAAACACAAGAGTTGGGCGAAGGTGCACCCGGTAATGCAGGCTCGTTTGCAGGCTGGCAAATAGTAAAAAAATACATGCAAAAAAATCCTGCCACCACACTGCAGCAATTAATTGCACTTAGTGAAGAAACTATTTTTGAACAAGCAAAATATAAGCCCTGATACTGTCAAAAAAAGCTGGCTAACAAAAAAGGCAACCCAATTAAAGGTTGCCTTTTTACATTAAATACATTTATCCATCAGGCTGCTTGCACATGCGGCTTTACTACTACTGTGCCGGGTTGCTTGCCCAGGTTTTTCATTACCCTAAAGTGCGATGCCACTGCTGCAGACATGGTATCGTACTTATTATAAGGAAGGTTAAACTCCTTACACTTTTGCATTACAATTTTACTAATGGCTGGATAGTGCACATGGCTGATACGAGGAAACAGGTGATGCTCTATCTGGTAATTTAATCCACCCACAAACCAGCTGATTACTTTATTGTTCATTGCAAAGTTGGCGGTTGTTTTTAACTCATGCTCGGCCCATGCGGTTTCAATATGTTTTGTTTCGTCGAGTGCTACATTTTCAAAGGCTGTATTTTCTACCACATGTGCCAGCTGAAAAACGATTGACAAGGTTAAGCCCATTGCAGCACACATGGCAAAATAGCCCAGCAACCAAGGCCCTATCCCCCAAACAATGGCAGGTATTACCATGTAAAAAGTAACATATAAAATTTTAGTTGCCCAAAATATCATTTTATTTTTTGTGGTCATCTTCCAGGCATCGGTAGTATATATTTTGCCAGAAAAATATTTTTTAAAATCCATTACAAATACCCAAAAAATAGTGCTAAGGGCATATATGGGTAGCAAATACAAATGTTGGATTTTGTGTGCCGGCACCCATTTTTGGGTAATGCATTGGCGTATAACAGGGCTTTTGGCAATATCATCATCTATCCCATCTATATTGGTATAAGTATGGTGAATGATGTTGTGTTTTTGTTTCCAGAAATAGGAGCTGGCCCCCATGGCGTTACTGGTAAGCCCCAGCCCATCGTTTATCCACTGGCGGGTACTGTAACTACCATGATTGGCATCATGCATTACACTAAAACCAATACATGCAAGATTGTAGCCTAACAATAAAGCCAGCGGCAAAGCAATCCACCCGCTGATTGGGGCAATAATAAGGGTGCAGTAAATTGCAATGGCACTGCCCACCAGTATAATGGTTTTACTATACAAGCGCCAGTCGCCGGTTTTTTTAATTTTATTGGCTTCAAAATATTCGTCAACCGAAATTTTTAAACTTTGAAAAAACTGGTTGTTGCTGTTGTTGAAAGTTACTTTAGCCATGTATGGATGATTGGAAATTAAATTAGTGTATGGTAAAAGGCATGTGCAATCAATAGACTTTTCTGATTAGTTCATTTTAAATGGCACCATCATTTCAAATACGGGTATGGCCACTTCAAAAATTTTGCTGTTGTTTTGATTTTGCATTTGATAAGTGCCGTACATTTTACCCATTTCGGTTTTTAAATTACAACCGCTGATGTATTGATAATGTGTACCCGGGTTAATTTGAGGTTGTACGCCAATTACCCCCTCACCTTCTACCTCCCGAAGGCTGCCGGTAGAATCGAAAATATACCAATGCCGGCGTAATAGTTTTACCGGAAAACTGTTGTTGTTTTCAATGGTGATGCGGTAGGCAAACATAAACTCGTTATTGGCCGGATTGCTGTAATCCGGTTGGTAAAAAGTTTCTACTGAAACACCTATCCCTTCTGAAATTTTTGATACCATTTACAACAATTGAACAATGTAAATATAGAGAAAAGATAATCGGTTTTAAAATAAACTGCCTGCAGATTGCTTGCTAATAAAGACAAAACAACCACCGTAAAGGTTGTGTAAACATTTTGTGTAAGCGTTTTATATTTTTTTGGCAGCAGTGTAGCCATTTTTTTGCAGCCATTGCAGTACCTTATCCCTGTTATCGCCCTGCACCAATATTTCACCATCTTTTACTGCACCGCCGGTACCACAAAATGCTTTTAATTTTTTTCCCAATGCTTCCATATCTGCATCGCTGCCAATAAAACCCGTAATTAGCGTAACCGCTTTGCCGGCACGCTGTTTTTTATCCAGTACTATCCGTAGTTTTTGCTGGTTGGCGGGCAATGTTTCAGCTACAGGGCGCTCATTGCCTGGTAATACAAAATTTGGATCGGTTGAATACACAAGGCCGCCGGCAGGGTTATCTTTCTTTTTTTGCATGGCAAACAATTA
Organism: Bacteroidota bacterium; assembly: GCA_039796475.1. Classification (GTDB taxonomy): domain Bacteria; phylum Bacteroidota; class Bacteroidia; order Chitinophagales; family Chitinophagaceae; genus Ferruginibacter. The sequence goes on from JBDKJT010000136.1 coordinate 15,895, forward strand.
TATGGTTACAGCTTTTAGGCTTAAATCTAAACTACGGGCCTGGTGTATAATGGCGCCGCTGCTTACAAAATCAACACCGGTGGCTGCATAGGCTTGTATATTGCTTAAGTTAATGCCGCCGCTGGCCTCGGTTTGATATTGCCCGTTTATTAATTTTAACGCTTCGGTAATTTGTGCCGGGGTGTAATTATCCAGCATAATCACATCTACCATACCCACAGCCAATACCTTTTTTACATCCTCAATATTTCTTGTTTCCACTTCAATTTTTAATCCCGGTTTTTGTGTTTGCACATAATTGCTTGCTTTTAAGATAGCTTTTTCTATGCCGCCGCAATAATCAATATGGTTATCTTTTAGCATAATCATATCGTACAGGCCAAAGCGATGGTTAACCCCACCACCAATTTTTACCGCTTCTTTCTCCAGCAGGCGAAAGTTGGGAGTGGTTTTACGGGTATCCAGCAGCTTGGTTTTATAATTGGTTAATAGCTGAGTATAGGTATGGGTAAGCGTGGCAATGCCGCTCATGCGTTGCATACAATTAAGCACCAGCCTTTCGCATTGCAAAATGCAGTGCACATCGGCCTCTACCTCAAAAGCCACCTCACCGTAGTGCATGGTATCCCCATCTTTTTTTAAGGGTTTAAATACTACATCGGGCTGCATAAACCGAAATATTTTTTCAGCAACTTCCATCCCGGCCAGCACCCCATCTTCTTTTATTTTTAAAATGGCTTTACCTGCAACTCCTTTATCAATACAGCAAAGGGTAGAGTGGTCTCCATCCCCAATATCTTCGGCCAGGGCCGTTTTTATGAGCAGTTGTAATTTTTCTTCATTCATAATTAACAAAGCTACTTAATAAAAAATCCCCCGGGTATTTTTCCGGGGGACAAATAGGGTGATGATAAAGCGATTACCTGTTTTCGAAACGCAACTCCTGCAATACCTGTATCTCGCCTTTTTGTTTCATATAAATGGTGGTTCTATAACTGCCGTTTTTGGTGCTGAGGGTGCCAATACAATATTGCGACCCTGCATTTTGGCCCTTATGTATTACCTCAAAGCCTTTAACAGGATTGTTTGCAAAAAAATCTTTTAACACAATTTCGGCCTGGGTTTTACTAAAACTACTGCTTTTATCCGGCATACTTATTTCTACGGTATTATCAAAAAAACGGGCTACCTGCGTTGCATTGCCCGACCGCATGGCATTTACCACTTCATCTATACTAAGTAAAAGGGTAAAGGATGAGAGCAAAATACTTACAATGGCGAATGTAAAAAGTTTATTCATAGACTATTTTATTTGCATACAGCAGTTGGCTAAAAACGTGCCAAGCTGTATTATCTAATCACTAAAAATATTCAACCTGTTTGTATCAGACAAATTGCTTTTACAAAAAGCTGCAAAACAATTAGCTTTGAGGCATGAATGCTAAAAAAACTATCCTGATAATTATGGATGGATGGGGGCTGGGTAAAGTTAAAGCCAGCGATGCCATCCAACATGCACATGTTCCTTTTGTAAGTTCGTTATATTCAAAATATCCTAATGCCACGTTGGTAACCTGTGGAGAAGAGGTTGGCCTGCCCGAAGGGCAGATGGGCAACAGCGAAGTGGGCCATTTAAACCTGGGCGCCGGCCGTATTGTATACCAGGAGTTACAACGTATAAATGTAGCGATAAAAACAGGCGAACTGCAGCAAAACAGCCGTATGCTGGCTGCTATCCGCTATGCTAAAGAAAACAATAAGCCTTTGCATTTATTGGGTTTGGTAAGCGATGGCGGCGTACACTCACACATCAATCACCTAAAAGCCATTTGCTCCCTTTGTAAAGCAGAAGGTTTACACAATGTACTCATACATGCATTTACTGATGGACGGGATACCGACCCCAAAAGCGGGCTTGGCTACCTGTCTGATTTGCAACAGCACCTTACCCAATCTACCGGCAGTATTGCCAGTATTACCGGCCGTTATTATGCCATGGACAGGGATAAAAGATGGGAGAGGGTAAAACTTGCGTACGATGCATTGGTACATGCCAACGGCCAAAAAGTAACCGATTTGCTGGATGCCGTAAAAAAATCGTACGACGATAATGTTACCGACGAGTTTATAAAACCACTTATAAATGCCAACCTTGCCGATACAACCATCAAAAACGGGGATGCAGTGTTGTGCTTTAATTTTAGAACAGACCGCTGCAGGGAAATTACACAAGTACTTACCCAAACCGACATGCCCGATTTTGGCATGAAAACCCTTACACTGCATTACACCACCATCACACAATACGATCAAAGCTTTAAAGGTGTAAACGTGGTTTTTGAAAACGATGATCTTAAAAACACCCTTGGCGAAATTTTAGAACAGCACGGCAAAACACAAGTACGTATTGCCGAAACAGAAAAATATCCGCATGTAACCTTCTTTTTTAGCGGTGGACGGGAGGTGCCCTTTAATGGTGAAAGAAGGATACTGGTACAATCACCTAAAGTAGCCACTTACGATTTGCAGCCAGAAATGAGTGCCCTGGAAATTACCACTGCCATTGTAAAAGATATTGAAGAAAACCCCGCCGATTTTATCTGCCTCAACTTTGCCAATGCAGATATGGTAGGCCATACAGGCGTATGGCAGGCTGTAATAAAAGCTGTAGAAACCGTAGACCAATGTGTTGAAAAAGTGGTAACGGCTGCTTTAAAACAAGATTACACCATCTTTTTAACCGCAGACCATGGTAATGCGGATTATGAAATAAACGAAGATGGCTCACCCAATACCGCACACACCACCAACCCGGTACCATTGTTTGTAATAGACAATAACTGGCAGGGTAGCGTAAAAACGGGTAAGCTGGGTGATATAGCCCCAACCATTTTAACCACAATGGGCTTACCTATCCCCACAGAAATGAGCGGCCAAATACTTACCAACAATTAAAGTATGATGAAAAAAACAGCAATCATTCTTGCCCTTTGTTTGTACTGGGCCACCGGTACCACGGCCCAAACATCAGATGCCGCACTTAACAAACGCCTGGCAGAATATCTTAGTTATTCTAAAGAAATAAATATTGATAAGATACTGGATTATATGTATCCAAGGATATTTGAGCTGGCCCCTAAAGAGCAATTAAAAGAGGTATTACAAAACGCCTATAACAACAAAGACATTGCCATATCGCTCGACTCCTTAAGCATAGGCAAAGTTTTGCCAATCAGCACTTTTTCTAAAGGTGCCTGTACTAAATTTAGCTACACCGTTAAAATGACTATGAAAATGCTGGCAGAGGGGATGCAAAATAATACCGCTGCCATTTTGCAAAGTTTTAAAGCCAGCTTTGGTGCAAACAATGTTAGGTATGATGAAGCAGAAAAAAAATTCATCATCTACCAAACAAAAGAAGCACTGGCCATAAAAGATGATTTCTCTAACAATACCTGGAGTATGCTGGGGCTTGAAAAAGATGAAACCATCACCGCTGTAATACCAGCAGAAATAAAAAAGCTGTACCAAATAAACTAAAAGCTGCAGCTAAAATAAAATAGCTTTAATCAATATCCCTGGATGTTTACCCGTAATACTTTTATAGGCGCTTTATTGCTGGCCCTACTGGCCTCGCCGCTTTTATGTATGCTGGTATATCACATAAAATTAGCCGTACACACCCACCAGGCAGAAGAAAGGATGGAAAGGGCACAACTGGTAACCATAACGCTGCCTGCCAGGCAGCTTATTTGGGTAAAAAAAAATAAAGAGATACTGCTGCAGGGCAAAATGTTTGATGTAAAAACCCTGCACCTGCAAAATGACACTGCAATTATTACCGGCATTTACGATACAGCAGAGGATATTATTAAAGCCCGTATACTAGCCCTCAAAAAAAGCAACAACAACAATAGCAGCTCCCCTATATACCCTGCGCTGGTACAATTATTTAGTCCGGCTATACTAACCATGCATACCAGCCCCGGTGTGCCAACGTTTTTTTTGGTAAAGCAATACAGCCCTGCTGTACCGCTATTTTATAGCAACCCTTCCTTAAGTATACCCACACCTCCGCCCAATACATAATGTACATATAGGCTTTTAAAAAAAATCCCCACAGGTGGTGGGGAAGTATTCGTTTGTACATACCAAAACTTAAAATATAATGAAACAATTTATTGCAGTACTTGCAGCTGGCATTGCTATGCAGCTTGGCGTACATGCACAATCCCTTACAACAACAGATACACTTCAAAAAGGTATACGCCTTGAGGAAGTAATTATTTCGGCTACCAATTTTTCAGAAAAATCTAAAAATATAGCTCAAAAAATAGAGGTAATCTCTGCCCGTACCATTGCCCTGGCAAATGCACAAAATACCGGTGATTTATTAATCAATACCGGTAAAATATTTGTACAAAAAAGCCAGCAAGGCGGCAGCAGCCCCGTAATAAGGGGTTTTGAAGCTAGTAGAGTGTTACTAGTGATTGATGGCGTAAGGCTCAACAATGCCATTTACCGCAGCGGCCATTTACAAAACATCATAACAACCGACCAAAACAGCCTGAGCCGGTTAGAAATTATGTATGGGCCTTCCTCGGCCATTTATGGCAGCGATGCATTGGGTGGGGCCATTCACATGATTACAAAGGGGCCTGTGCTTTCGGGCAGCAAAAAATCGCTTTTTACCGGCACTGCTTTTAGCAGGTACAGCAGCGTAAATGAAGAAAAAACTTTTCATGCAGATGCCAGTATTGCTGGTAAAAAATGGGGCTGGTTACAGGCATATAATTTTAGCGATTTTGGCGATATGAGGATGGGCAGTAATTACCCCGATAAGTATCCGGGTTTTGGCCAAAGAGATTCATTTATTGTTACGCACAACAATACAGATGAAATAGTAGCCAATACAGATAACAGGGTACAAAAATTTTCTGGATATCGCCAGTGGGATATTACCCAAAAACTGTTGTTTAAACCAACTGCCAATAGCAGTCACCTGCTAAATGTTCAGCTATCTAACAGTACCAATGTACCCCGGTACGACAGGCTGCAGGATATCCGTAACCGCCGGTTGCGCTATGCCCAATGGTTTTACGGGCCTCAAAAACGATTGCTTACCGCTTATGAATTTACAACCCGCCATGCCGGTTTTTTTGATGAGTTAAAAGCCAATATCAACTTTCAGGATATTGAGGAAAGCAGGCAAACAAGGGAGTTTAGGCGATTTGACCGTTTTGACAGCCGCAAAGAGAGGGTAAAAGTTTGGGGGGCTACCCTTAGTGGCCGTATTGATGCCGGCGCAAACGAAATTGTTACCGGGCTGGATGCCCAGCTAAATGATGTAAAATCGAGGGCTTACCGGCAAAACCTGTTAACCGGTGTTAAAACTCCACTAGATACCCGCTATCCTGATGGCAAAAACAAGCTGAACAGCTTTGCATTTTTTGCACAACATATTTATAAATTTGGCAAGGGCAAATGGGTGCTCAACGATGGCCTGCGCCTGCAATACATTCATCTTAACAGCAATGTGATAGACAACTCGTTTTTTAACCTGCCGCAAACCAGCATTACTCAAAACAACTGGGCCGTAACTGGCAATATTGGGTTAGTGCACAATGCAGCAAGCACTACCATTAAAGCAAATGTATCCACCGGTTTCAGGGCACCAAATATTGATGACCTTGCCAAGATTTTTGAATCGAGTACAGCGGCTAAACAGGTAGTAGTACCCAATGCCAATCTAAAACCCGAGTATACTTACAATGCCGACATTACGTTGGTGCAAACAATTGCCGGCAGGGTAACATTGGAAGCCACCGGTTTTTACACCCTGTTTAGAAATGCCATTGTAAAAGCACCGTATAGATTAAATGGGCAAGATTCTATCTTATACAATGGAGTTATGAGCCAGGTGCTTGCCAGCCAAAATGCCAATAAGGCCAATCTCTATGGCTTTACAGCAACACTATCGGCCAATATTTGCCATACCGTTTCTGTAAACAGCACAGTAAGCTATACCAAAGGCTATTTTTTAACCGACAACAGCAAAGCATCTACCGTGTACGAAAAACAGGCAGATGGCAGCTATAAGCTGGTAAGCAAAAAGGTAAGCCAGCGGCCGCTGGATCATATTCCCCCGGTTGTAGGGCGCACAGGCATTGTATTTAAAAACAATTGGCTCAATACCGAGATATTTGCACTTTATAATGGCTGGAAAAGGCTGGAAAACTATAACCCCGATGGAGAAGACAATGCACAGTATGCCACAGCACATGGTATGCCAGCATGGTTTACCCTTAACTGGCGTGCCAGCTTTACCCTGCACCCAAAACTGCAACTGCAGGCAGGTATAGAAAACATTACCGATCGTAATTATCGATACTTTGCTTCCGGATTTTCGGCCGGTGGCAGAAACTGCATTATAGCCCTAAGGGCTAACTGGTAAGCCAGCATTGTATATTTTTTGGCTTAAAATGGCCGGTTTAGGTAAAAATAAACCGGCCATTTTGCTTTTAAAAGCAGCATTTTCAATAACTAAAATGCCTATATTTAGGGCGAAAAATCCAAACAAGCATGACAGAAGAACTACTACTTGCTGGTTGCCGGGAAAATAACGCAGCATCGCAAGACGCCTTATACCTTCGGTTTAGTCCACGGATGCTTGGAGTATGCTACCGCTTTGCAAAAAACAGAGAGGATGCAGAAGACATGTTGCAGGAAGGGTTTATTAAGATTTTTTCGCAAATCCATCAATACCGAAACGAAGGTGCCCTGGAGGGCTGGATAAGACGAATTATTGTACATACCTGTATCAACATCCTGAAAAAAAATAAAAAATTCAGCGATTGTGTAGATATAGCTTACGCAGGTGCCATCGGCATCCGGGAAGAAGCGATACCCGCCATTGTACAGGCTAAAGAAGTAGTGGAGTGCATCCGGCTTTTACCATTGGGTTACCGTACGGTATTAAACCTTTATGCCATTGAAGGATATTCGCACAAAGAAATTGCTGCAATGCTGGATATTGAAGAAAGCACCAGCCGCAGCCAATATACCCGGGCCAAAACCATGCTGGAAGATGTGTTAGTGAAAAAGAAGATTATAAAAAAACCAAAAGAAAAAACACTCGTCAACCCCGGGCTAACGGCCAATTAAAAAAAGATTTACCAAACTATACCACTCTGATACCAAACGACTGAATGCTTGTGACCAATGGATAGCAAATATTACATAGAGGATTTTGAAAGATACCTGAAAAACAGTGTTGACGATTTCAAAATGTACCCCTCCCGAAGAGTGTGGCATAGTATTTATAATAATATGCACCCCGGTAGCCGCTGGCCCTCTGTTTCAATGTGTATTACTTTATT